>JBKHHW010000120.1:0-9161 GCA_046538945.1 Chitinispirillaceae bacterium
TTCTCCTTGGCTCTTTTCCTGGCAATTTCCCTCATGCTGGTCAGAACTTCGGATTTCTCGTTTTCTTCTTCTTGATGAAGATCACCGACTATCTGCATTTCCGGTTCGGAATTTTTCGGGGTTGATTCAAGGATGGCATTATCTATGTAGGAGCATTTGTCCCGGGAGAGGCCCATCTTCTGGAGGACGTTCTGGAAGTAGTCTCCGGCTGCATCAGGCCCTTTCTGCTTGAGAATTCTCATTGTCACTTTGACCAGTGAGTCTTCTTTGTTGTCTAGAAAACGGATGTGCCTATCGGTTTCTGATGAGAGGGAAACCCATTTTTTCTGGGGAAGGCTCTCCTTGAGACGTTTCAGTTTGCTCCTGGCGCGGTTAAGACTGCCGCGGCTCTGGGAGAGTTTGAATTCCCTTGCCGCTTTGTTTCCATCCGCAAGTTCCTTCTCTATGCGGGGGACCTCACCGAGCGCACCTGCAAGTTTTTCATAACGTGCTTTGAGGTTTTCAAGTCGTCTGGGACTGACAACCAGATAGTATTTGTTTTTTTCCACATAGTCAAGTTCTGACTTGGCCAGGTCCACATCCCCCTTCATGAGTGCTTTCTGAAGAGAGTACATCGCTTCGCGGGATATGTTGCGGTAACGTTGATTGTACGAATTGGCCAGATTGTTCGCCTGTCGGACATCCACTTCGGACATCCGCATGAAAATACCCCGGAGAGTCGCGAAGTCGGGACGTTTCTGGCCCACCTCCGCATTGTATTCCAGAACCAGCTTGTTGGAGGTGAGCTGGTTTTTTTCAGCCTCGATCTGCCGCAGCTCCTCAAGTTCTAGCTGTATCTGTCCTTCAACCTCACGTACTTTCCACATTACGTAATTTTCGTTTGGGTCGCCCTTGGCCCTCTGCTTGAGACTGTTGAGAATATTTCTGGCTCTGGTGATTGCCTCTTTATGTCTGTAGCCCACGCCCGCAAAGGTGGCTGCTTCGTTTATGATATAAATCGATCTGAGGATTGTGGAATCTATGTAGTCCTGGGTTAGTTTGTAGCCTTTTTGGGCATACACCGAAGTGGTGGGGGGCAGAATGTTTTCGGTTATTCCTGGCCAACTGAACAGTAAGGGAATGGCTGTTATGATCAATGATGCTGTGGAAATTAGGCTTTTTCTTTTCTTCAATTCACTTTCCCGGAAACGTAAATGCGACACTTCTGACTCTTTTTCAGGCTCCATGCGCCTCTCTTCAGAGCAAGGCGACACGGGATGATCATAAAATAAAGTAATGCATGGAGAGGAAAAAGCGGGATTTTCTTTTAGAACCCGGTTTTTAGGAGACGGGAGAATAGGAGACGGGAGAATAGGAGACGGGAGAATAGGAGACGGGAGAATAGGAGACAAGGAGACAAGGAGACAGGGTACAAGGGTACAAGGAGCTCACTCTTCGACTGCGAGGACGTGCTCAGAGTGAGCGGAACGGAAAACGGTCAACGGGTAATGGCCAATAGGTGTACTCATTTTCGTACGCAGAAAATTGGAGATTTTGGCCAAATGGGCTGCATTGGCGGTGATTTGTACTCAAATAAAGTACACTTTCAGTGTTCTGGCCGTTGCGGATCTGATTTTTTTTATTTAACTTGTAGATATGAACAGAATAGAACACTACGACAATTACCGTCAGTTTCTGAAGGACTTCTTCGAGGAGAAGAAGAAAACGTGTCCCTATTTTTCAAACCGCTACTTCTGCCGCAAGTCGGGTGTGACCTCGCCCTCTCTCTATCAGGAGGTGGTGGAGGGGAGACGCAACCTGACCGAGAGGACGATTCCGGCGTTTATAAAGGGGTTGGGGCTTACGGACAGGGACGCTGCCTTTTTCACTTCGCTTGTGCACTACAACCAGAGCAAGACGCCTCAGGAGAGCGAGCTTTTTCTCAGCCAGCTCAGGCAGCTGCGCCAGAAGGTGAAAGCGGAGGTGGTGCCGGTGGACCAGCATGGCTATTATTCCAAGTGGTACTACCCGGCGATTCGCGAGCTGGCCTGTCTTATCGACTGGAAGGATGATTACGAGAAACTCGCCTCCAGTCTGAGTCCGCCCATAACCAAACGGGAGGCTAGGGAGAGTGTGGAGCTTCTGCTGCGGCTTGGTCTTCTGGTTAAAGAGGACGGCAGATACGTTCAGAGCAGTCCCGCCATTACAACCGGTCCGGATGCGGCATCCGCCTGTATCCGCAACGTGAACCGTCAGTTCTGCGAGCTGGGGATCAGGGCGCTTGAGGAGTTTGAGAAGCCGGAGCGGTTCATTTCCAGCATGACTGTGGGGGCTTCAAAGGAGGCTTACCGTCAGATAATCCAGGAAATAAGGGAGTTTAAAGACAGGGTCCGCAGGATAGTCGATGACGACAAGAACAGCGATACGGTTTACAATTTTAATATTCAGTTGTTTCCGCTGAGCAAAAGACGAAAGGATAGTGAATGATGCGGTTGCTGGGAATAGTTGCTCTGCTCGGATTGATGTCTGTAGTCGGTTGCGGCGGATCGAGTGATCATGACAATGCTAGAATCATGGGAGTTGTGGCCGATTATAGGGGAAATCCCGCGGGAGATGTGATAATCACACTTCTTCCTGACGATTACAATCCTCTGAGGGATTCCGCGTATGTCATTGAACATAAGTCTTTGACGAACTCTCTTGGGTCCTTCTGTTTTGAAGATATCCCCTACGGTACATACACCCTTACAGGGATCGATCATTACAGAGGGGTGGGATTTATCAAAAAAGGTGTGCAGATTGATATCCAGGAGGTTTCACTTGATACTTTTAGTGTGGATGTGAACAGTTTTCTGGTATTTGACCTCGAAAGGATGGGTTTGGCTAAGGGAATTGCAGTATATGTTCCTGGTACTCCTATTTTCAAAATAATCGAAAGCGATAATGCGAGCATGGTCCTGCCGCCTGGAATGATCCTTTTGAAGGGATATGATATAAATCAGGATTTGGAACTAGCAGTGCTAAAAGCATCGGACAGTCTGGATGTTGCCCCTCGGACGACATATAATCTGGGGCTCATTTCAAGTGCACCATTTTATCTTAAGTCCGAGACAGAAGCCTTGTCTGAACTGATTGGTGAAGTTGGTGAAGATTACAGCTTTACTGCCCGATATCCGATCAGACAAGGAAGCCCGGCGCTGTATTACAGATGGAACTGGGGAGATGGAGAGATAAGTGAATGGAGTGAGGATTGTGTGGCTTCTCATAAATGGGAAAAACCCGGGGTGTATAGAGTCCAGTATCAGGAAATGTTTCTCGGTAGTTGTCAGGCATTTTCTTCATTTTTGAAAGTAATAATAGAATGATTACCAGCAGATGAGTGAAATGATCCGGACATTTCCCTCATCTGTTTTTATTTAATACCCAAAGGAGAATATCATGAAAAAGAAAACGCTGGTTATTGCCGTAATGGCAATGCTTATCGGAGCAGTTTTTGTCAGTTCCGAAGTGCTTACAGTCGGTAAAAGCGGGAGTATGTTCAGTACGGTTCAGGCGGCGATAGATGCCGCACATGCAGGGGATGAAATAGTTATAAAAGATTTGGAAGTTTATGAAGAGCAGGTCACATTCATAGGGAAAAGGGATCTTGTCTTACGATCAGAGGACCCTGCTTCACCGGATAAACCTGTTATCAGATGGTTTGATGATGAAAACGTCGGACCTAAAACTTATGAGGAATCCATAGATACCCAAAAGGTCAATTATGACAAGAACGGGGCTTTAAGAATCATCGAATCAAAAAATATTATTGTTGAAGGAATCATTATTGATGGAGTGCAATCGAGGTCTTTTTCATATCCTTTTGTATGGGATGAAAATTGGAGACATACATTAGGTAATGTGGCACTTCTTTTAAATTCCAGTAGTTCTGTTATTGTAAGAAATTGTGAAATGAAACATGCCTTCTTTGGAATTCTGTGTATAGATTTGCATATGGCAAAAGTTTTATACGATATAAATCCTGGATTAGTTGATTCATTGACTTTAGGAGGCCACCTTTTTGAACATAACCGTGTGCATGATAACTCTTTTGGTCTTTTTGTCGAATCTTTGAGAGGCATTGGGTCCACCTTTAGATTTAATCTCTTTTACAGTAATTTTCATTCAGAAGATGTTTTGCTTAATTTATCTGATAATAATTATTCTGGTGGAGCAATATACTTGAATAATGTCTTGAATGTACCTTTAGCGATTCACAATAACACTTTCTGGAATAATTATCTACTTATTGCAGGTTTTTGGAACCCGGGTGGCCAGCATCTTTTGTTTAACAATATCTACGGAAAACCAAGATACTATTGGTCAGATGGTTATCCTGAAGGAGTTGGTAGCAGTTATAAGAGACCCTATTATGTGTTGGATGGACAAAACTTTCCCAACCGTTCGAAAAACTGTCTCTACTCAGCGCAGACGAGTGCACCCGTTCTACATAAGAATGTATTCACAGTTGATTGCTTAGATAAGGATACAATAATCGCCGGATTCGAATATATTAATATCACAACTGGTATTGACTATTTTTTCGTTCCCGAAGATGTCACATATGAATTTGTGAATGAAGAAGGGGAGACTTGTGAGTTGACTGTAAGCTGGTATACGCAGCCCGGAGCTCTCATTACTCATTTAGACCATTTTTCAGAGAAAGCAGAAATGCGCTGGTTAGAGGTTCCTTTTTTGTCTACAGATCCGCAGGATCCCGAGTTCCTTGAACCAGATTGGAATGATGCATATGTTCAGAAATATATCAAAGGCAAGGGTTGGGCTGCTTCAGGAATCGTGAACGGTGAAGGTGACAATTGTGACATCGGTGCTGTGCAATCTAATGGTTACCCTTCCGGTTCTTTAATGATTCGGCCAAACAGCTTTCTCGAATTCGACCACCAGACCCGAAATGCCGATTTTACAATAGTGATTGAAAGTGACGAATCACTTTCTGATCTTGAAATCAAATATCTGAATCTGGTCAGTGATGTACCTAAAATACCCAATGGGCCAGCCATCGATGCTTCAGCGATTCACAGTTTGAATATTCCTAACAAAGCTTTGACCGTAGGGAGTAATTCTTTACAACTGCAGCTACCTTCAGTTTTGGGTGAAAGCGCTTTTATAGAGATGATTGTTGCGGGAGAGAATGCTGAGGGAAAATCGGTGGTTTCCAACATTGCCTTCATTCCTTTTCGTCAGGATATCTCTAAATTTAGAATAGAAACTGTTTCTCCTGTTTTAGACCAAAACGGAGATGTGCTTCTTTTCGTTCCAGGGTCGCTTGTACCGATAACCAGTCTGATTACTGATGAATTTGGTAACCCAATTAGTTTCGGACCTGTGTCAGTGAGTTTTGAAAGTCTCGATTTGAAAGCTGCTGTAGTATCCGAAATCAGAGAATATGCTGATCCATCTGTCGTAGTTGCGGAAATTCTCGTCAAAGAAGATGCTGCTCCCGGAGACACTTTCAGAATAGTTGCCACTCTGGATGTTAACGGGGCTTTGGATACCGTAACTTGCGTTGTCGCAGATCCCTCCTCTCCTGTGACAATCCGGCAGAAAATAAACATGCCCGAAAACCTCTCCATCCAACTGGTAGACCTCAGGGGCCGCACGGTCGACAAGTTCACCGGTTCTCTGACCGATTATCAAAACCGGATCCGCAGAACACGAAATGTCAGCGGAAGGGGCGTTTATCTCATGAAAGTCACCGATCTCAAAACCGGTAAAAAATCAGTACACCGGCTGGTCGGGCAGAAACTGCGCAACGCCGTATTCAAGTTGAAATAGCAAACTTGTCCCGGTTAGTGCAAACCGGGACAGCTTCTCTGGAATCGGCATATTCTATGCAGTGAAAAAGAGTAAATGGTGCTTCCGCACACCTGATAGGAGACCGGTGATATCCTCTATCGCCGGTCTCCTTTTATACCTAAAGAGCGTGCCTGCCCTACATGTTTCAAAACATTGAACGTTTAAACCTCTCAACTCTGAGCCCCTAAACTCCCTCTTGGCAGACTCTTCGCACTCTGGTTTCGGTTGCCGGGTGGTTTTATCTATTTTGTGAGGTGAAATCAAAATCGTTTAAAGTCAGGATGAACTATGGCACGTCGCAGAGGATTTTCAGGGGGCGGGGAAGAGGAGCTGCCTCAGGAGCATGTTCACCGCGAGCATCTGCTTGCGGGTAATGCCGGGGTACAGGAGACATTCAGAACGGGGCAGCGCTGGACAAGCGAAATGGAGCCAGAGCTTGGCATGGGCGTGGTCACCGGGGAGGATCAGCGCCAGATCACCATCTCCTTTTTCGGGGGAGAGGAAACCAGACGCTACGCAAAGGAGAGTGCTCCTCTTGTGCGCGTGCGCATGAAACCCGGTGCCGCTCTCGAGCTCAGAAGCGGAGAACAGGTGATCGTGGAGGAGGTGCTTGAAAAAGACGGTCTGATTAGGTATATCACCGACAAGGGGGAGATCGAGGAAGCGCAGCTTGCCGACACCATGAAAACCACCGGCCCGCTTGACCGGCTAGCCATCGTGGATGTGGACAGTCCGACTCTTTACAAACTGAGGCAGCGCACGCAACTCCTGCGTTCGCATATAGAAAGTTCTCCCTCGCGTGGTTTTATCGGACCCCGCCTGCAGCTCATTCCCCATCAGATGTATATCGCCCACGAGACCTCCTCCCGCTACGTTAGACGGGTGCTCCTGGCGGATGAGGTGGGGCTGGGAAAGACGATCGAAGCGTGTCTCATTCTTCACCGGTTACTTATCAGCGGTCGGGTGACCAGAGCGCTTATCGTGGTTCCGGAATCGCTTGTGCATGTGTGGTTTGTGGAGCTTCTGCGCAAGTTCAATCAGAGTTTCCGCATTTTCAACGAGGAGCAGTGGGAGAGTGTCTACAGGCAGGGTGAGAACCCGTTTCTGGATGAACAGCTTGTGCTTCTCTCAAGCGGCTTTCTGCTTTCTTCCCCGAAAATCACCGATCTTGCTTTCAGGGCAGGGTGGGATTTTCTGATAGTGGACGAGGCTCATCATGCCCAGGAGAATTCCCCTTACTACGGAGTGCTCAAACTGCTTGCGTCAAAGTCCCGGGATGTGGTGTTTCTTTCCGCCACACCCGAGCAGCACGGAAGCCGCAATCTGTTCGCACTGCTTCATCTTCTGGACCCGTCCCGCTACAGTGACTACGAAGCCTTTCTTAAGGAGTCGAAGCAGCACGAGCAGGTGGCAAGGATCACCGGACACCTTCTGGATGGTCAACCTCTCGATACCCGGGATTTTTCCCTTCTAAGCGAGCTTTTGGGTACTCTCCCGGAAAGCTTTACGCAGGAGGCTGCCAGGGCGGACAAGCTGATTCAGGATGACCGTCGCAGGGTGGCCGCAGACCTTCTTGACCGTTTCGGAATCGGCCGTTCGATGTTTCGCAATACCCGGGTGGCCATAGGCGGGTTTCCTTCCCGGGAGGTCAATATGGCTCCCTTGACGGCTCCCGAAGCGGTGCATGAGCAGATGTCGGCCGAATATGGTATGGGACAGCTTGGAACGGTTTCAAAGGATGATCCCAGGATTGATTTCGTGGTGGACCTTCTGCGCAGCTACAGGCAGGAGAAGCTGGTTCTTATCTGCCGCAGCAGGGAGAGGGTGGAGGCAATAGACAAATTTGTCAGAAAGCAGATAAAGGTGGATATCGCCCAGTTTCATGAGGAACTCAGCCTTATACAGCGGGACAGAAACGCGGCCTACTTTGCCGAAGAGGAGGGGGCGAGGCTTCTTCTCTGTTCTGAAATCGGAAGCGAGGGACGCAATTTCCAATTCGCTCACCACCTGATCCTTTTCGATCTTCCGCTTGATCCTTCCCTTATAGAGCAGCGCATCGGAAGGCTTGACCGTATCGGGCAGACCGGGCCCATAGTCATACATGTTCCTTATATTGAGAATTCAGTTCATGAGGTGGTCGCGCGCTGGTTTGAGGAGGGGGTGGGGATCTTTAAAAATGCCGTATCCGGTTCCGCGGATATTTTCGCGAAAGTGGAGCATGAGATCCGCGCTGCGGTGAAATCGGCACTTGAGGGAAAACCGGAGTGGAAAAAGGAGCTGGAAAAGCTCATTGAAGTGACCCGGGTGGTGAGAAAGGAAACTGCTCAGGAGCTTGAGAAGAGTCGGGACCGGCTTCTCGAGCAGCATTCATTTCGGCCCGACATGGCACAGGAGCAGGTGAAAGCCATAGAGGAGGCTGACAGAAGCGAAGGGGCTCAGAACGTGATACTGGCGCTTCTCAAGGAGCAGGGGGTGCATGTTGATGAGATTGATAAAAGAATTTACCGCTTTTTCGCCGAATCGATTTCCGAGCTGCCCGGACTGCGCGAATCGCGCCCCATGGTGACATTTGACCGGGCCACGGCTCTTCACCGGGAGGACTATGAGTTCTTCACGGCGGATCATCCGGCGGTTTCGGGGTTAATTGACATTTTCACCAGTTCCAGCAAAGGGAACTGCACCATTGCGCAGTACGGAGGTGCGAGGGGTTCGTTTGTGGTGCTCGAGACGATTTTCGTTTTGGAGTGCAGCGCCCCGGTTTCCCTTCACGCCTCCAGGTTTCTCCCTCCGCGGCTTCTGAGGGGGGCGGTGGATATCCGTTTTGAGGATCAGACGAAGCTTTTCGGGTCGGTGCAGTTTCTGAGTCGTCTCGAGCCGCTCAGCACTCATCCGCTTTTATCGCAGGAGCAGTTCCGGACAGAGACTCTGCCCGAGATGTATCACAATGCCGAGAAGATTGTGCAGAGAAAGAGCAGGAAAATAATTCAGGAGGCTATGGAGCGGATGCATTCGGCTCTGGGCGGTGAACTTGAGCGGCTGGAGTATCTGCACAAAACCTACAGCTCGGTGCCCCGGGCGGAGGTGGATGCCTTGAAGGCTGAGATGAAGCAGTTGGAGGAGTATATTCAGAAGTCCGCTCCCAGACTGGATGCGGTGCGGCTTGTGGTGGGGAAGGGGTGAATGGTGAATTACGAATCATGAATTACGGATTACGAATTACGAATCATGGATCACGGGGTACGGATTACGTACAGTCAGTCAATTATTCTATAAACCTGTCATCCGCTCACCCAGAGCGTAGTTCTTACGTAGTCGAAGGGTAAATC
>JBKHHW010000121.1:0-9060 GCA_046538945.1 Chitinispirillaceae bacterium
GCGACCACCGAAAGGCTTAACACTCAAATGTTTACTTGTAATAGCAAGGAGTGATAAACGAGCCCCCCGCATCGATCCGATGCGCAAGGGCAGACTGAGGGCAAAGCGAAGTATCCCGGTTTCCAATCGGGAAGAACAAAAATTCGACGGCGGTGTCTTCACCGATCCCGACTTCACACGTCGGGATTGATCCCGAAGGAGAACCGGTCCCGCAGTCCTCTGCGGGATGCGCCCAAAATCTTAATATTTCCTGACTTTCACGTTCAACCGCACTATTTACAATCATTTCTCCAATTACTATAATTTTATACCATAATCGTGCTTTTTTCTGTACCAAGCGAGGTATTTATTAATGTCTGGAGCTCCTAATTATCGTCTTATAACTGTGTTGTGTCTTGTTCTGGCTGTTTGGATCGGTATAACTGCCGGAGCCGGAGTGTTTCTGAGAGGAGAACTGAATGCCACGGAAGTGACCAGTATCCGGGGCGAGACGTATCGGGCCATTACTGACGGTATATACAGGTACAATTCCGAGCGTATGGTGGCTGAGGGGGTCGGATGGGACATTTTCACTCTCCTGATTGCCCTGCCTGTATTTCTGGTGCTTATGCCTTTTTTATGGCGGGGTTCTCTCAGAGCGCGGCTGCTTGCGGTAGGACTCCTTGCCTATTTTTTCTACCAGTACCTCATGTATGCGCTCGCGTGGGCGTTCGGACCGCTGTTCATTGCATTTGTCGTTCTTTACGCGGCAAGCCTCTATCTGGCGGTATGGATTGCAGCGACCATTGATAGGGGCGAACTCAGTGTGAGAATCGGAAAAGCTTTTCCCCGACGCGGGGTGATTATCCTCTGTATACTGATCGCATTGATGCTCATCGGCATGTGGTCTCAGAGAATAGTCGCGGGTCTTAACGGGGACTGGGAAACTGCGATGCTTCTGGGGCAGACAACCATGGTCATTCAGGCTCTTGACCTGGGGCTCGTCGTCCCTTTTGCTCTTCTGATCTCGTATCTGGTCTGGAAAAACAGGCCGGTAGGGTTTCTCCTGAGTCCGGTCCTTATGGTGAAAGGCGCTGCAATGGCGGGAGCCATAAGCGTCATGCTCATTTCGGCCTGGGTTGTGGAAGGAAATTCAACGTTGATACCGCTGATTCTGTTTGTATCCGTATTTGCCGCAACATTGTATCTTGGCTACAGGATGCTGCGTTCTGTATGAAGATAGGAAGGCAATTGAGAAATCAGGAGATTAGCAGGCTGGTAAATCCATCCGCACAAGGAGAAGACCGGGGAACCAGGCAAAGATGTGCCGCTATGCATATTCTGCACTGTTTTCCCGACCGGTGCCGGTAATACTCAGCCATTATTTAATAAATAAACGGTATTTCCCGGAGTTACACTTTGGACAATCTGATCTGGTACGCAAGCTACGGATCCAACCTGCAGAAGGAGCGGTTTCTCTGCTACATTGAAGGCGGAAGAGCGAGGGGGGCGTCATTTTCCCACCCCGGGTGCCTGGACAAGTCACATCCCGTAAAAGACAGCGCGGTCGCAATCCATCATCAGATGTATTTCGCTATGCATATTGAGGGATGGCAGAACCGGGGAGTGGCGTTTATCAAAAAAGAAGAGGACAGGACCGTTCTCACCTGGGGGAGGATGTACCTGATCACCAGAGAGCAGTTTCTGCAGGTGCTGATGCAGGAAAACGGTTACGATCCCTCCTGCGGATCGCTTCATGTCGATCTCGACGCCGTGTGCGAAAACGGCAGTGTTCAGGTTCCGGAACTGCTCTACGGTCATATCATCTGTATCGGCTCAAAAGACTCCTACCCCGTAGTGACATTCACGGCCGGCTGGGATGACAGTTCGGTACGGTACGAACCCCCGGGAGAGAATTACCTCAGGGTGATTGCTGAAGGGATCAGGGAGACGTATCATATATCATATGAGGAGATTGCCCGGTATCTGGCAGGCCTGCCGGGGATACAGGGGAATATCGGACAGGAAAGCCTTGAGCGGGTTATCGCGGGCGAGGTGAGAGGGGATTAAGGCGCAGAGGACAATCCTCCACTTCTCAATTTCGGTATTTTCCCTTAACCTCAGCACAGATCCGATACCGGATTCTACCTCGACATCGCTCTCACACATTTCGTGCACAGAGTCGATTCAGGCATGAACTCCAGCCTGTCATGCTCGATTTCGGATTTGCACTTTGTACACACTCCGTAGGTCCCTTCGTCAATGCGCTCAAGGGCCTCCCGGACCTGCCGCAGACTGTTTGCCGTGCGTTCTTTGGTATAAAGTGCCTGCTGCTGTCTCTGGATAGCGTCTATGCGGGTGAGTCTCCCGATGGGATCTTCGAGCGAGATCGGTTTTTCCGATTCGGCACTTATTTGCTGAAGCTCGAGGAGTTCACTCTCCTTCTCCTTAAGCAGTTTTCTGTAGGTTTCCGGATTTTCCATATTTCTCCTCTTTTTATTTCTGAATGAACGAGGTTAATTCTTTAACTGCAAAGACCCGCAGGCTGTGAAGTGCCCTCGTGCAGGCGATATAGAGCATGCTGCGGTCAATTTCGGTGCTGTAGTTGTGAGAGCAGGCGGACGGAACGATCACCTGGTCGAATTCAAGACCTTTGGACATGTGTGCGGTGGTGATGACGATGCCTTTTTGGAATGTCGTGCTGTCAGGGGTCAGCAGGCAGATTGAAGGCAGGTGCGGTCGCAGTTCGTTAAAAAGCTCTTCTGCCATCAGCTGTGTTTTGCACACGATACCGATGGAGGAGTGTGAATGGTGTTCC
Source organism: Chitinispirillaceae bacterium (assembly GCA_046538945.1). Lineage (GTDB taxonomy): Bacteria > Fibrobacterota > Chitinivibrionia > Chitinivibrionales > Chitinispirillaceae > JAEZKC01. The sequence goes on from JBKHHW010000121.1 coordinate 2,798, forward strand.
GCTTTTTCCAGGACTGAAAGTATCTGCTCTATCTGTTCTGATTCACTATTCACCACTTTTACAACCGGCTCTTCACCGTGGCGCTCGACCGGTTCCAGCTCCTCGTTTCTTTGTATCTTCTGCGCAAAGCTTGTGATTTCGTAGCTTGACCGATAGCTTTTATTCAGCTTGAAGCAGTCCGCATCCGAAAAAACCTTGCGGATTTCCTCGAAAGTGCTCGAGCTGTAGGGGTTCACCGACTGGTTGGCGTCACCGAGGATCGTTTTTTTGCATCTGAAGAGTTCGGAAACAACCGCATACTGGACCGGGGTGTAATCCTGCATTTCATCCACCACCAGATGCTTTGCGCTGCGGTAGCTGCAGTCCGCTGAACCCTCGAGTTTAAGCTTCAGGTACACCAGGGGGAAGACATCCGAGAATTCGAGTACCCCGCCCTTGCCCTTTTTGAATGCCGAGGGCTCTCCGCACCAGTCGTAGAACTCACGGTAAAGTCTGGTCAGGCTTGTGGTCCTGAACATCTTTTTGACAGCCGAATGAATACCGCTTGCCTTGTGGTATCCTCTTTCAAAATGGGGGGACATTTTTATCAGGCGGGCGATATCCTTTGCCGCGTTGGTCAGGCGGGTCTTTATCGGCAGGCCCTGATGGGCTCTGTAGCGCTGAGCCACGAAATCCGCCGCTATCACCTGTCCTCCCGCACGGATCTCCCCGGCAACGAAATAGTTCTCCTCCACAAACGATACAAACGCCCTGAGCTTTTCAAGAAAGGCGAGTGAGGACTTGTACCTGATTCTCTCTATGTAGCGTTTGTCAGGATCGTGAAGAAGTGTCGATACCTGATCGAAGAACGTCTGGAACCGTACTTTGCCCCCCAGCTCCGAAACCGCTATCGTATCGAAATCGATTTCGGGAATTGTCTCTTCACCAAGCTCCGGAAGCACGTTTGAGATGTAGTCGGCAAAGACGCTGTTGGGGGAGATGATCATTATGTCCTTTGATGCGATGGTGTCGCGATACTTGTAGAGAAGAAACGCCACTCTGTGAAGCGCGATCGATGTCTTGCCCGACCCGGCAACTCCCTGTATGATAAGAACCCTTGAGGAATCATTGCGGATGATGCGGTTCTGATCCTTCTGGATCGTCGCCACGATCGTTTTCATCCTCTCATCGGAGGTGCTGCTGAGCTCTTTTTGCAGAATGTCATCCTGGATGGCAACCGAGCTCTCGAGCATGAACTCCATCCGGCTTTTTCTTATCCTGAACTGTCGCTTTAAAGAGATCTTTCCGGAAATGTCGCCCGTTGGTGCCTGATAGTGCGCATCACCCAGTTCGTAGTCATAGAACATGCTTGAGATCGGAGCTCTCCAGTCGTAGACAAAGCTTTTACCGCTCGATTCATCATGAAAGGGATGCACCCCGATATAGATGGCTTTCGGGGCGTTGGTGCCCTTTTCGGAGAAGTCGATTCTTCCGAAATAGGGGGAATCGACAAGTCTTTCAAGGCGGTCCCGTTTTCCAACCAGTGACTCCCCGGTAAGTCCTGCAATTGCAATGGTCTGCCGGATTTGTGACTTCTCAGGACCATCCATGTCGTGAATGTTGTCCCAGAGGTACTGCTTGTTGTGCTCGAGACCCTCGGAGGCGGAGTGAATCCTCTTATTTGTTTCCTGAAGGCTTGCTTTGAGCTTCGACAGGACCGTTTCGAAATAGTGTTTTTCTTCTTTTGAAATCATTTGTGACATAGATAGAAATCCGAATTAATTAAAGATATATTGGAGTAATTTGAACTACTTTGTAACTCTGCTGCCGGGTTTTTCTGAACAGGAAGCTTTTTCCTGCTCAAGCTCGTTTCGGAGCCACGCTTGGTTTTCTCTTCAGGAGTATTGTTTCAGTGCGAAACAATACTAATCAGAAAAAATTGAACATATATGAGAAAGAATTATCAGGGTGGAGTTGATGCGGGGCAACTCATGAGAGAATGATGTGCGGGTGTGAGTCGGATGCGGACTGGTAATGCTGAGCCGAATGCTGTGATAATTGCAAAATTCATGTGTTTAAAATAGCTTATTATGACGATATCTCCTAAAGAATTTGGTGTATCCGCTGAATAACCGCATCTTTTTCCCGATTTTTCAAAACAGGGTGGGCTTGAGCGACAAAGCTGGAGGGGTGTTATGAACCGGGTAGCTTTTCAGGGGTACTTTTTCCGCTCGAGGTAGAGTCAGGAGATCGCGTCACACTGTATCGCCGTTGCACTTTTTAAAGATTTGCTGCGTCTGAGTGCAGATCAGATTCGAATTTCCGGTAAAGCGTTCTGCGGCCGATGCCCAGAATAGCTGCTGCCTGTTTTTTGTTTCCGCCCACGTATTCCAGAACCCGCTTTATGTATCTCCGCTCTATTTCTTCCAGGGGCAGGAATTCATTTTTCCTGTTCAGAAGAGTGTCTACGACCGAAGCGGATTGACCTGAAACCGACCCGTGATTTCTCATCCTGGCGGGCAGGTTTTCCAGCTGAATGCGGTTTGAATCACAAAAGGTCACAGCACGCTCCATGGCGTTGCGCAGCTCGCGGATATTCCCCGGAAAGGTATATGCGCTTATGCATTCAAGTGCTGATTGGGAAAACCCTTTTATCTTTTTTCCAAGAGAAAGCGCGAACTCCCGCATAAAAACGGCGGCAAGCATTTCAATATCCTCACCCCGCTCACGCAGAGGCGGCACCTGAAGAGTGAACGTTTCCAGTCGGAAAAAAAGATCTTTCCGGAAGCGACCATCCTTGACTTCCTGTTCAATGTCACGATGTGTTGCCGCAAGAATGCGCACATCCACCTGGTATTCGCGATTCTCCCCAATCCTTCTGACCTTTTTGTCCTGAAGAATGCGTAGAAGTTTGGCTTGAAGAGAAAGGGGCATCTCCGAGATTTCATCGAGAAAAAGGGTTCCCCCCCGTGCTTCGGCAAAGAGTCCCTGCCGGCCCTTGCGTGCGCCTGTAAATGATCCTTCGACGTGTCCGAAAAATTCACTTTCCAGCAGATGTTCGGGTATTCCCGCGCAGTTGACCGGAACGAATGGCCCGTCACTGCGTTCGCTTTCCTCATGAATAGCCCTTGCCACCAGTTCCTTGCCGGTGCCGCTTTCACCTGTAATCAGAACCGTTCCCCGGGATGAGGCAAGTTGTCTGATCTGATCGAAAAGCCGGCGCATGGAATCGCACTTTCCGTACATTTTATGGAACCCCTCCGAGGACAGCTGCCGCATATGGCTGACCATCCGTTTGAGCTGCCTCTTCTCAAAGGTGCGTTCCACTGCCAGCATGAAATGCTCCAGGTCAAGGGGCTTGGTCAGAAAATCATCAGCTCCCGCCCGCAGTGCTTCTATCGCCTTTGGAATAGTACCGAAAGCGGTAATGATGAGAAATGCCGGAGGCGAATCCGGCAGCATCTGATGTACCATGCGCATGAAGGAAAGGCCGTCCATTCCCGGCAGTCTCAGATCGGAAACGACAAGGTCGGGCTGCATTTTGCCCAGGGCATGCAGTGCCTTTTCCGCGGATGGTATCCACTCCGCTTCAAAACCGGCATCCCCGACTTCCTCCACCAGCATGGTCCCAAGAGCTCTGTCGTCTTCAACAATCCATATTGATTTACTGTCTGTAGTTTCTGACATCATGATTTACCTTCCTGTCTTGAACATGGATTTTCAAGCGGCACATACAGCCTCCCATGCTGCTTTCTCCCACTTCAACCGATCCCTCGTGTTCCTGTGCGACCGTGTGCACAATGGAGAGCCCCAGGCCGGTGCCTTCCCCGACGGATTTCGTGGTGAAGAAGGGGTCGAAAATCTTATCGCGGATTTCTGGCGGGATGCCCGGCCCGTTGTCTTCAATCGAAAAAATCAGCTCCTCATTTTGTTCCCGGTGCCATCTGCAGCGCACATTGCCGCCCGGAGAGGCCTGGATGGCGTTGCGCATCAGATTTGTCAAAGCCTGATGGATTCTCATGGCATCCATTCTGAAATGGGGAGCATCTTCAGGTCCGGTGACTTCAACAGCGGTCTTTTTTACAGCTGCTTCCTCCTCCAGGGCGGCTGCGGCGGATGACAGAACATGGGATGGGTTTACCAATGTATACCGGAGTGGAGTCCGGCGGCTGAAGTCGAGTAACTGTCTTATGATGTATTCCATGCGGCCGACTTCCGTGCGGACCGCGTTGAGAGCTTTGCGCTGAGCATCGGAAATGGACGGCGCGCGGAGGGCACGCTGGGCCTTGCCGCTGATCACGCTAAGGGGTGTACCAAGCTCATGGGCGGTGCCCGCGGCGAATCTCCCCAGAGCCGCCAGCCTCTGGTTCTGCTGGAGTTTCTGCTCTAGCTGGCGCTGCTTTCGGCGGTGCCCGTCAACTTCCTTTTCTGCATTCTCTATACTGTCCAGCATATGGTTGAAGGTCCTGCCTAGCTCTGAGATCTCTTTTGGGCCGTTTCCTTCAAAACGTCTGTGGTGATCACCCTCGGCGATAAAGGACATAAGCTCCACAAGCCCTTTGATATGTACCCCCAGGGCATAATGATGGCCGTATACTACAAGGATCAGGAGTATAAGCGTGATGACACCAAACCCGATGCCCCCTATTATCCATATAGAACGAATTTGTTCTCGGAATTCACTGCCTTTGCGGGTCAGGTGCAGCATCCCTATGATTCGTCCCCCCATATCCGTAAGCGGTACGAAATAGGAGTATACTTTTTTTCCGCCAACCTGTTCATATTCACCGTACTGCTGCCCTTCGGCGGCAAGCCGGGTTAGCCGCCTGCGCCTCGGTGTTGCATCTGCCGCTCCCAGCCTGAGGACCTCTTCGCCCTCGTTGTCGTAGACATAGGCGCTGTACACTCTTCTAATGGCGAATACCGACTCCAGCGCCTGTTTGACACTTCCCATACGCTCCTTTTCAAGCGCATAGCTTATCGGGAGCTTCACCGCCCGCGCCGCCAGCTCCAGATCCTTCTTCATCTGTTCCTTCACCTGCTCCTGGATCGAATTCAGCACAAAGAAGCTGGAGGCACCCAGGGCAAGGACCATGGGAAGAACCATATAGAGAAGCAGATGCGATCTGAAGCTCAGCGAATTCGGTAATAATCTATCAAGATGTATCTTCATGACACATAAAATATAGCACATGTGCCGTTTAGGCACAAGTGGAAAGGGGGTTTTGTGGTATGGGGAGCGCTGTAATCGGCTGTTACGGGCCGTTTTGCGGACTTTTTCACCTGTTGGCATGATTAGTGCATTGGAAGCGGGGCAGAGAAAAATTTCTGAATCCAGGTTTTCAATGCAAAGGAGGGGAGAGACAGGCTACTTTTTCATCGTCATTCTTCCGATCTGCAAGGGGCCTGCGGGGCGTTGTGGTTCGGTTCACATTAATGAAAGGTTTTTATTATGCAGAAAAGAATCTATGTATCGCTTCTGATCAGTCTGGTTTTCGTGTTCGTTTCAGTTACGGGTGCTTCCGCACAGGAGATGCCGCCGCCAAAAGAAAACAGTGGTGTGGAACTTACCGATGAACTTCTGGACAAGGTTGTTAATGCCTATGTGCAGATAATCAAGATCAATGAAAATCTGCAAAAATCGCTGCAGACTGCCAAGGACCAGAAAGAGAGAATGCAGCTTCAGGAAGAGGCCAATAACAATATGGTGGAAGCCATACAGAGCAGCGGCCTTGAGGTGGAGACCTATAATGAGGCCATGCAGCAGATCAATATGGACAAGAGTCAGTCGAAAAAATTCGTTGAAAGGGTGGAACGCAAGATGGGCGGCAAAAAGGAATAGTGTAGCCTCCGCGATTCTGTCAGCCGTCCGGAACGCTCCCGCTTATAGCGGGAGCGTTGTTTTTAGGGGGGGTAAATTCCAGACCGCATTTTCTGATATACAGTAGTCTTTGAGAACCTTTTTTTATCTCTCAATACTCTCAAATTGCGGTTTGTCTGTGCTGCTCCGGTATGAATACCATCCTCTCCTGAACTAATTTCTTCCGCTGCTGCACTGATTTTAGTGCTCACTGCCGAATTTCCGGTAAACCTTCGTACCTCCCGTTCCAACTCTCATCTTCTTCCATGGCAGTACTCTTGCTTTTCTTTCTACACTATTACACCGGTCCCTACATGAAAAAGCGGCCAACGGCCAACGGAAACGGAAAACGGCTAACGGAAAACGGCTAACGTATTTATATGGAAAAAGAGTTGCTCGTTGTCGATAACCTGAATGCCCCATT
>JBKHHW010000028.1:0-27573 GCA_046538945.1 Chitinispirillaceae bacterium
TCCCACAGAGAACGTTCCGGACGGTCTAAAAATAAGTATTCAGTCACCCAAGGACGTTCTACAGATCAAAATGAAAGCATTCTGGCCGAATCTGCTCCCGCGGCCATCATGCTTGTAGCTTTATTAATGTCATCTCCGCCCCGAACCGATATAATAGAAGAGGTACCTAAACGGAAGAAAGGCCATGCAATCCGTGTTCAAACGCACACTAATTCGCCTGATTATTCCATTGCTGCTGCTCACCACCCATGCTCGAAGCGGGGTGATCGACTGGTGGGGCGATATTTATGGCCACAGCACCGGCAATACCACCCTGGCCTTTCTCACCCTGCCCGCATCAGCCGCCCAGCTCGCACGGGGAACCGTCTCCTCCTCCGGAGCCATGGACGCCACCGACCTGGCCCAGTTCACCGCCAACAGCGCCCTGACCGAGCGCAATCAGTTCGCAGCAAGCCATATGGAATGGATGATGGGGCTGAGGACCGAATACGCCGGTGCCACTCTGCCGGTACTCGATGTAGGTACCTTCGGCTTCTTTTTCCGCACCCTCACCTCGGGCAAATTCAAATATGCCCGCACAATAGACGAAACTGTTTCCGACCCCACTTTTCTGGAATACACTCTCGGTGCCTCCTTCGCCCGCTCCTTTCTGCAGAACAAATTGAGTCTGGGAGCGAATCTGTCCTACATCGAAAGCAGGCTGGATATCGACATAGGCAGAACGGTTGGGGCGGGAGTGGATGCTCGGTATGAATTTCTCCCCGGTTTATCAGGGCGAAGCTATATTCTGAACGCGGGATTTCCGATCCGCTACGCCGGCAGTGATGTTTCAAACCCCCTTCCCGTTCAGTACGGACTTATCGTTAACTATACTCCCATTCAAAAAGGTGAGTTCTGGGGTGTTGATCTGGGAGCAGGTCTGCAGAAGACCGCCGATGAGCCTCTGCTTATGGCATTCAGCACGGAAGTAAGTACCGGGCCCTGGCTCTTCTGGCGTTTCGGGTATGAGCATATGGCGGGGCAGAGTCCCGATCTCGAGGGACTGAGTGCAGGGATGGGCTTTCACGTAGGCAACTACGGAATGGATGCCTCCTACAAATTCGCCTCCGAATATTTCGGAGCGGTCTGGGCAGCCACAATCCGTATGCAGATGGAGGAGCTGACCCGAAAGAGCGCTGATGATTATTTTGCCATTGCCGAGCAGCATTTCAGGAAAAAACGCTTTCACAAAAGTGAAAAATTCGCTCTGAAAGCACTGAAACTGGATCCCAATCACTGGAAAGCACAAACGATTCTCAGCCGGGCGCGTTCGGAGATACTGCGGAGCAAACACCGCGAAATTGCCCTCATCTACACGGGTAACCTTCAGGGTCAAGTAGTCCCCTACCCGCCCTCTGCAGATGCTTTGGGAGGTCTGAGCAGGCAGGCTGCACTGGTTTCTTCCCTTAAGGAAGCATACCCTGTGAACATTTCCATCGATGTTGGCAACATGGTGACCTCATCCAGCCACCCTCTCAGAGCACGACTGGCAGTGGAATACTATGACCATATGAATTATGATGCGGTGGCCCCTGGACGAGGTGAAATCGATTTCGGTTTGAACAGATTGATGAAAAGAATAGACAAAAGACTACCCTTAGTTCTTTCCGACAATGAAAACATAAAGGGTTTGGACATTGTCAAAGAGGCCGTTATAAAGGAACAAGGATACCAGTTTTTTACTATCAATACAGTCGTAAGGAATGAAACTGGTAACGACCTGCAAAAAATTTTAACCGGCGGCAGCGCAAAGAGATCTCATCTGCGCATTGCGGTAGTTCACGGTTCTTGGGGGGAGGTTAAAAATTTTGCCCGCACGTTCACTGACATTGACATCATCATAGCAGGAAGTCTTGATCAGAGATTCGAATCTCCTATGAAAGCAGGTTCAACACTCATCCTTTCAGCAGGAAGCAGAGGAAAATTCGTGGGCTGTCTGTCCATACGGTTTGATGAACAGAAGAGAATGCTTTCGGCCTCGAACAAACTCTACCCGGTTACTCAGCAAATTGCTGCCGATACTGTCATCGACAACAGGGTCAATCTGGTAAATGCCTCGATCGAACTGGAGAAAGCCGGCATCACGCTGGACACCCAGACTATCAAAGGTGTGTTCCCTTTTGTTTCCGACCGCAACGGAACTCCTCAGGTGTTTCTGAAAGCGATGGAAACGATGGCCGAGTTCCCTCTGAACTCAGGCAGCTCTAATTGCCGCAAACCAGTTTTCAGCCCTGTAACCAGCCGAGCGGTATGTATTAACAGCAGCCCGAAGCTGGACAAATCCATCCTTGAACTGATTGAACTGAGCACATTCAGAAAGAAGACACTTGTAAAAGACAGAAACATCACTGAAGCTCACTTTTCACCCGACGGCAAGGATATTTACTTTGTTGCGAAAGACAGCGCCGCGATGAACTCGGGCATATTCAGAACACAGATGCATATGGACGATGTAATCACCGTTACACCCTCAGACAATGCCGATATAAAACAATTGACATTTTCCCCAGACGGCTCTTCACTGCTGTTCTGTTCGAACGAAAGCGGCAGATGGAACATTTACGCACTGGACTCCAGCCAGACCGCACAACCGGTTTCTTTTACTGAAGGAAACGCGGACAATCTCTATCCCCGCTTCAGTCCGGATGGCAGAAAAATCGCTTATCTGTCGGACAGCACCGGATTCGGAAAAAAGATGGACCTTTGGATTTTCGACAGGACCACCTCCGAACGCAAGCAGATCACCCATAATACCAATGTGGTTGATTTCTGCTGGGGTGATGATTCGAGAACGATCATCTTTTCTTCAGGGATAAACGTATTCGATCTCAACACAGTAGATCTCAGAGAAAACCGTTTCGAAAAACTTACTCAGACCAGAGGAATAAAGGAATGGAGCGACAGGAATCCCAGATTCATGAAATATGAGGGAAGACGGAAAATCATTTTCAACCGGGAGTTTCCGGACGGATCAAAGCAGCTTTACTGGTGTGATCTGGACAGCGGAAATGTGCAGATGATTGTAAAGAGTAGCGGCAACAACTGGATTGAGTAGCTGTTCAGAAGAGACGGACGATTGTGGCCCCTTCACCACCTTCATCAAACGATGCCGCTCTGAAACTGCTGATTTGGTTGCACAATTCATTTTCCAGCATATCCCTCACAAGTTGTTTCAGAACCGGAGGGGAACCTTTGGAGTGCATGCCCCAGCCGTGAACAATCAGAATCTCGCCTATCCCCTGTCTTTTGCACCTTTCCACCGCACCTCTCACCGAAACGGCTGCTGTTTGTGAAGTCATTCCATGCAGATCGAGTTTGTAACGCAGGCGTCCCTTGCGTTTCGAATGCTTTTTGGGCCTCTCTTTTTTTCTTCTTCCGTCTTTATTGACAACCCCGTAGCGTTCCATGTGTGCAAGTATTTCAGGATCCACTTTCTTCCTGTCCTCACCAGTTCCGAAGAAATCAGACATAATCCCCCCGTTCTATCCAAAGACGGTTATCAAGCCAGACATCGGCATTTTCCAAAGTGAAACGGTGTACAGGATTTTTTATCTGCTCATTGTGAATGCCGAATTCGAAGTGCACCACTCCTCTGGCTCTCAAATCAGGGTTTTGGGGATTGAATGCCACAGTATCAAGAGTACCCACTCCGAAACGAGTGAGAATGCGCCAACTTTGCCGTCCCTTGATGAATTTGTCCAGACCTGGATCGTTATCAGATGATATTACCTGCTTCGCCCTGCCGTCCCTTATCTCCACCAATGACAGTTCCATTGCAGGTCCCTTTACAGCAAGTCTCCCCTGAGCACTTCCGGAGTTCACCATGATCCGGGCCATTCCTGCAGGAAATGTTCCCACCATCCCCGCAGAACTTATCCTGCCGTCTCTGATAGAGGGCGCTTTGCCACTGCTGTCTAAGACCAGATCGGTCCCGTCCTCGGTTTTAACCCTGATCTTGCCCGCAGCCCCGAGCAGTGCGGCACATTTTCGGGTGAACACACCAAGTTTAACCCAGTCCGCCGCCAGTACATCGAAAAAATTCTCTTCGGTAGCATTGGGGAAAAGTGCTATTCTTGTGTTTCTTTCCTCCCCGCCCAGGCACAGTTCAACTTCCCGTATATTACCTCTTGAAAAGACGAGTGCTGTATCGAACTGCCCTATCCAGGACTGAACCGAGGGGGCGGTCTGGAAATCGTCTTTGCGCAATTCGGACTGCACCACCATCACTGCTTCTCTGCACAAAGTTCTGGCGACATCCCAGAACTGCTTGCCGATGTCAACGCAGAACTCATCACATAATACAAGGCAGCGTTCATGCCGGCGAAGACTCAGGCAGTCACCCAGAATGGATTTCGCTGTTCTACCGTTTGTGCACTTCATCTCTAACTGCACCCGTTTGTTTCCGCTTTGCGCTGTTCTGTTCTGTTCATCTGAAAAAGGATCTCCTTTTTCCAGTTGAGAAAAGTTCCTTCCAGAATATGCTTCCTTGCGTTGCGTACCAGATCCATATAGAAATGTATGTTATGCAGAGTCATAAGCCTAATGGCAAGAATCTCCCCTGCCATGTAGAGATGACGAATGTACGCCCGGCTGAAATTGCTGCACGCGTAACACCTGCAGTTGTCATCAAGCGCATGATCGAAATCCCGGGTATACCGGGAGTTGCGGATATTCACTTTTCCATTGCAGGTAAAAGCGGATCCGTTTCTCGCATTGCGGGTCGGCAGAACACAGTCGAACATATCCACCCCCCTCTCTATACATTCAAGAATGTCAACAGGTGTACCGACCCCCATCAGATACCGGGGCTTGTCCCGGGGCAGAAACCGGGTCGTATATTCCACCACCTGATATGTCTTCTCTATACTTTCACCAACCGCGAGTCCCCCGACAGCATAGCCTGGAAAATCCATCGCGACCAGTTCCCTTGCGCAACGGGCGCGGAGTGTTTCGACAGTGCCCCCCTGCACAATACCGAAAAGAAACTGGGGATATCCGTGATGAAAAGGAAGCGAATGATGATAATCGATACAGCGTTTTGCCCAGGCCAGAGTCCGGTTCACCGCTTTTTCCACCTTCAAACTGTGGGCATCGGATGGCGGGCACTCGTCGAAAACCATAATGATATCCGCACCGAGATTATGCTCGATTTCCATCACCCGTTCAGGTGAAAAGAAGTGTTTTGATCCATCAATATGCGACCTAAATTCCACCCCCTCATCGGAAATTTTCGAGATATCCCTCAGACTGAACACCTGAAAACCACCGCTGTCGGTGAGAATGGAACCATCCCAGTGTTCGAATTTATGCAGCCCTCCCCCATCCCTGATCAACTCATCGCCGGGACGAAGATGGAGGTGATAGGTGTTGGCCAGAATGATGGGGCAGCCACACTCGTTCAGCTCCCCAGGAGAGAGGGATTTGACCGTCGCCTGAGTGCCTACAGGCATGAAAATGGGGGTTTCTATGGTGCTGTGGGCTGTGGAATAAACCGCTGCACGCGCAGCACATGCCGGATCGGTGCCGACCAGGCGGAAGTTCAACTCGTTACTCATCAATGCTCCTGAAATGCTTGAAAACGTCAGAAAGGGGAAAAATAGTTTTCTCCAGCCGCTTAAAACAGGGCCTATATCGGAGCAAAAGAGTTCTGGCGCAGGATCAAGCCAAGAGGAAGAGTTTGTATGCAGACCACGTTCTCCGATTTACACATTCCATTCAGAACAGAAACCAACCGGCCAAAAATGCGAACAGCACACTGTATATTGCAGTCTCCAGATAAAGCTTCCAGAACAGATTTTTTTTCAGATAACGGTCCTTGAAATATACCAGCCCTTCAATATTGTTTGCAAAAGGAACTGCACTGGCCAGATCAGTAAATATGAACATCAGGCCGAAGAGGAATGCAGATCTCAACCCGAACGACAACTGCCCCAGCATATCGATCACCGGATACAGCACAACTGACATCAGCACACCCCGAAGAAGCTGTGCGGGCAGGAAATATTTCTGTACATGGCCACTTTCATTTTTATCAGACATATTTCTCAAAAAATCAAACAACCGTTCTCTTTCTTTATACAAATCCTTACTGATGTGCAATGCCAAAACCCCGGCAATTGTATATGCTGCCGTATGGATTATCATGAACCAAAACGAGAATGCTACGTATTTCATACAGCTGACCTCCGTATGTAGAGTTTTTCATAATTTAAATTCAAATACAGGAATCTGCCGGTCCTCAATACTCGAATCGGACATATATCTGAAGACCGCGCCCGATTTTTCGTAGAATCCCCTGGCATTCGGTTCAACAAAGATTTTGACTCTGCTGATTTCTTTCTCCTTGCAATATGCTTTCAGGTGTTTCACCAGCTCAGTCCCGATTCCTTTATACATGCATTCCGGTTTGATGAACAGGTGTTCCATCCAGTGCCCCGCTTCCATGAACACCTTTCCGAATTTTCGATCTTCGGGGTTGTAAACCAGTGAGTAGTAACCTGCCGTTTCACTGCCCGAAACAGCAACAAACACAGTATTGTAACAGATGTAGTCTGTCGTGATGGTCAACTCATCATGCCACTTCTTATAGTACTCTTGCGGGTAGTCCCAAATTCTTTTAGCCATAAAGGAGATACGTGTCAGTTCTTGGGCATCATCCGGCACAGCTTTTCTTATTCTGACACCACTATTCTTCATTTCTTATCTGCTTTCTCTGCATTAAGCACCTTGCTGTCAAACACGATTTCATTTCTGATCATGCCAGCGCCCCATTTTTTACTGCCTAAGGTATTACAGGAATGTAATTCAGACACACATAATAGAATATAAATAAGCCCGTAAAGACGAAGGGACGGGAGAATGGGAGACGGTGAGACGTTGCTGCCCATCCTGCCCCGGAGGTGATTTTCTGATTTTTCACACTGTCATCTCCGGGGAGATGACAATCCAAACAATTTAGTCCCAAACCTGTTTATTTCCATCCATGAACGGCGAAACAGACAAAATCGCCTCAAATCAGCAATACGAGTCTGGAATTTACCTTGCTCGGCAGCATTTTTTTTAGGTATCTTTATATAAATAAACTCATTGCGGATGCTTAATTCAATATACGAATTCCCATCAAAATCTGAGCATTCGCACTGTCTGAAAGGATACCACAGCTCTTGAACTACCTCGAACAGATAAATACTCCCGCCGAACTGAGAAAACTCCCCCCGGAAACTCTGAGCCAGCTGGCAGAGGAAATCCGGGATTTTTTGATCGAAAAGGTAAGTCAAACCGGCGGGCACCTCGCCTCAAGCCTTGGAGTGGTCGAACTGACCCTGGCGCTGCACTACTGCTACAGAACTCCCCAGGATAAAATCGTCTGGGATGTGGGACATCAGGCCTACCCCCACAAAATCCTCACCGGACGACGTGAGCAATTCTCCACTATCCGCCAACACGGCGGACTCAGCGGTTTTCCCCGTATATCTGAAAGCGAATACGACAGTTTCTCCGTCGGCCACGCCTCCACATCAATCAGCGCGGCTCTGGGAATGGCAATCGGACGCGACATCCTCAAGCAGGACAGCGCAGTCGTGGCGGTGATCGGAGACGGTTCCATGAGCGGAGGACTGGCCCTTGAGGGACTCAATAACCTGGGGTCTTCATCTACAAAGATGACCGTGGTGCTCAATGACAACGAAATGTCCATTTCAAAGAATGTCGGCGCCCTTTCCCGCTATCTCACCCGGGTTATCACCGACAAACGATACAACAAAATCAAAGGCGAAATCTGGGATCTTCTGGGAAACTTTTCCAATGTAGGAAAAAGCATCCGAAGCATGATGCACAGACTGGATGATGCCTTAAAACACATCATTATCCCCGGTAAGCTCTTCGAAGACATGGGGCTGAGGTATATCGGCCCCATTGATGGTCACAACATTACTGAAATGATCGAGGTGTTCAGATTCGTGCGGGAGCAGGCCACCGGCCCGGTACTGGTGCATGTGATCACCAAAAAGGGCAAGGGCTATTCTTTCGCCGAAAAGGATGCCACCAAGTACCACGGAATCAGTAAATTCGAGCCTGCAACCGGCGATGTGATAAAGAACGCCCCATCCAAAGCAACCTTCAGCGATGTGTTCGGCAAAACGATGGTTGAGCTTGGGCATAAAAGACAAGACCTGGTGGCGATCACAGCGGCAATGCCCGACGGTACCAAACTGTGCGAGTTCAGAGACACATTCCCGGACCGTTTTTTCGATGTAGGCATCGCCGAGGGGCACGCGGTTACCTTTGCCGCAGGGCTTGCCCTCAGAGGGCTCCGTCCGGTAGTGGCACTCTACTCCAGTTTTCTTCAACGCGCTTACGACCAGATCATGCAGGATGTCGCCCTTGACAGAACAAACGTAATTTTCTGCATCGACAGAGCGGGGCTGGTGGGTGATGATGGTCCTACTCACCATGGAATGTTCGACCTCTCCTTTCTCAGAACAGTACCAGATGCGGTTATCATGGCCCCCAGAGATGAAAAAGAACTTCGGGATATGATGTATACCGCAACAGAATACAGCGGGGGCCCTGTATTTATCCGCTACCCCCGCGGAGGCGGCCCGGGAACACCGTTTGACGGACCACTGACAAAGCTTGAAATCGGTATGCCGGAAGTTGTCTGCAAGGGCAAGGACCTGGCCCTGATTTCGATTGGGGACTTTTTTTCCGATGCAGCTTTAGTTCAGGAAAAGCTTAAAGATGAGGGAGTTGAGGCCACACTGGTGGATGCCCGTTTCGCGAAACCGTTAAATGAGAAGATCTATGCCGAAATACTCTCCACCCACAGCCACATAGCCACATTCGAGAACAACTCCCTGCCTGGAGGGTTCGGGTCGGCGGTTCTGGAGTTGGCTTCTGGGATGAAAAACGGGCCCAAGGTGATGAGGTTTGGTCTTCCGGACAAGTTCGTGAGCCATGGAAATGTGAAGATACTCAGGAAGGAGCTTGGACTTGATGGGAAGGGGATGGTGGAGAGGCTGCGGGTGTTTGTCGGGGACCGGGCTTCGTCGGATGTGGGAGCGGTTTGCCCCTAGGGGGGCCGATTTTCGCTGCCCCGGAGGTGAATTTATGATTCGGTAATGATTCACCTCTGGGGGGAATTAATATCTTTTCCCACGCTGAAGACAAAGGCGATTAGAGCCCCAAAGCAGTAATTCCCAGCTCTTTGGATTCAAAAAACCTGAACACCAGAATTCAATGCCCGGAACACTCAAATAATAACAGATTATCCCGGTTGGCAGCGAAAAAAAGACAAAAATTCTTCTGAAGTAACTTTCTTGAAAAGCACTTTCTGGTATTTGAAAATGATAAAAACGGATCCGAGTCGGGATCAGTAATAGATCGAAGCTGCAGGCAAATACCTGCAGGCCGATTTTACCAGGTACTCCCGCTGAAAAACTTTCGCATATCTGGAAACCATTCGGGAGGCCCCAGATCCGGTTATCCCGAGATAATTGGCGACTTGTGTGGCGTGAAAATCGTAACAACATACTCCAAGATATGCAAACAGTTCACGTGAAGTAGATTTCTGATTGACCCTGCCCTGATGAAACAGTTCCTCTTTCTCAGAATTAAGGCACACCTGAAGCGCCTGGTGGAGATTTTCCAGAGTCGTATTGGTTACAATATGGCGGGCCAGGCGAACCCTTCTGCTGCGATCCTTCTCCAGAACCATTCTCATGAATTCATAGCTACCGATTATCCATGATTCAGGCCTGAAAAAATTCATCTTTCCTCTGTTTACATCTCTGACTTTCCTTATAACCTCGTCGTCTACACAGTCGGTTTTTTCCGATAAAAGGTATTCTCTGTATTGACGAAGTGAATCAGAGCCGGGGAACTGATTCAGAAGACAGTCTTTGTCCAGAAGATCATCCTCACTTCCCTGTACAACTGCCCTGTGACCGCACCATTCGTATTGATCCAGCTCTTCCAGAGTGCATTCACCGCAGCGCACCGGATTGAGATGAACATAACGGATCAGTTTTTTCAGCTCCGTTTCCTCAGATATTACAGATGCATACCGTCTGAAGAACACCACTCCTTCGCGACCACACTGGCGATTGAACTCTTTGGCGATGACGGAATTGAGCCGCTGCATGAATTTTGATATGGGGACTTCGCTTGACTTCACTACCAGGTGGTAATGATCCTTCTGAAGTGACCAGCTGCAGCAGAGGTAAGAATATTTCTTGAGTGTGATTGCCAGTTCTTTGAGAAAAAAGGATTTCAGTTCGGGAGTGGGGAATATTTCCTCTCCGAAAACGCCTTTGGAGTAAACCTGGTAGAAGACACCGGGAACGATGATGCGGGGCTTGGTGCACATGGGAGCTCCCTTCGGCTTAAGTAGATGTGTACGGGACAATGCAGACAAATAGAAAGCAAAATACGGACCTCCCCAGAGGTGAAATAGTGTCCCGGTACTGAATCACCTCTGGGGGAGAGAAGATCCGCCAGACAGGCTTATCGCTCAGCCGCCTTTTCTTATCCCATACACCAGACCCGCACGCGCCTTCTCCAGAAACCTCACAAACTCCGGCTCCTTGTAATCCGGGTAAGTCCAGGAAAAGTACCTGAAACAGCCTTTCCTATAATGAAGTGTCACTTCACCATAAATCCCATCCCCCAGATAAAGACGATGATAAAAATCCTTGGTGGACGCCAGCGCAAGCTTGTCCCGGGCCACATACCCCGGATCAATATTCACCACCCGCTTCCCCTCCACCGAAAAACGGCTCTCAAGATCGTTGGTGTAGTTCTTTATGGAAGGTAGCAGCGAGCGATCCATGGGGCTTTTGAATACTGCATAGTACTTCAGCAGATCACTGCCCATCTCCTCCCCGTAGTATTCGGACCAGGTAAAATCTACGGGACCGTAATATCTGTCGATTTCCCCATATCTGGAAGTAAGCAGCGAAAGTACCTTCTCCAGTTCAAACGTACGCTGAAACATAACTGCGATAAATAATTTCACCCCTGCCGGCTTCTGAACTAAACCCATTGCATTCCTCGGTTTTTTACAGTACACTAAGCGCTTTAAGATCATTTCCCAGGAGAGGATAAATATAAGTTGTTACAGGAACGAATTTCCGTTTCAGCCGCGAGATCGACAAAGTACTCCGCGGCTTTGAATTCTCTTGACTGGATTCGGCGCCCCTTTGTACTTTTAAAGTCCTCGAAAACCTTTAGTGCATCGAATAGGAGCCAATTGAATCCTCTAACTTTGATCCACTGCTGCAAATCAAAACAGGAGTCTCTCTTTGTTTAAGAAATTCAGTTTCAAGGGCGGCGTCCATCCGAGTCATGGCAAGTCTCAAACAGAACATCTGGCTATAGAGAATTTCCCGGCTCCGCCGAAAGTGGTTATTCCCGTTTCCCAGCACATAGGAGCTCCTGCAAAACCACTGGTAAAACGCGGTGACCGGGTAGTTATCGGGCAGCCCATTGCAGAACCGGGCGGGTTTGTTTCTTCCACAATCCATTCCTCCGTAGCTGGCAAGGTGATTTCTGTTGCTCCGTTTCCTCATCCCCTGGGAAAACAGGTGATGGCGGTTGAGATCGAAAACGACGGTTCAGAGGAAAAAGCTGAATTCGCGCCTTTCGACAAGCCCTGGCGTGAAGCGGCCCCTGGTGAACTCGTTCAGAAAATCGCCTCAAGCGGAATTGTGGGTATGGGCGGAGCCAGTTTCCCCACCCAGGTGAAGCTTTCACCACCAAGTAACAAGCCTATTGATACACTTATCATTAATGGTGCAGAGTGTGAACCGTACCTCACAGCCGATCACCGGCTCATGCTCGAACGAACAGAAGACCTTCTTACGGGCATGCTTATTCTGAAGAAAATTCTTGGTGCAAAAAAGTGCTTCATCGGTATTGAGGACAATAAAACCGATGCAATCGAGGCTGTTACCGGAAAACTGGAAGATCCGAAATTCAAGGACATGACTTTGGCCGTTCTGAAGGCCAAGTATCCTCAGGGTGGTGAGAAACAGCTCATCAATGCCATCACAAAACGCCAGGTCCCCTCAGCGGGGCTACCGATGGATGTGGGTTGTGTGGTGCAGAATGTGGGGACATCTCTGGCTATCTACGATTCCATTTTCTCCGGAATACCCCTCTACGAACGGGTTGTTACCGTAACCGGACCGGCAGTGAGATCCCCTAAGAATCTTCTTGTGAGAATCGGAACTCCCATGAGAGCGCTACTTGAAGCCTGCGATACCGATTTTTCCAAAATTAAAAAGCTCATTATGGGTGGCCCGATGATGGGGCTTGCTCAGTCGGAGTTAGATGTTCCGGTGATCAAATCCACGTCAGGGATTCTTGCCTATGACAAAATCACCCCTGCTGTGAGAGAATACCCCTGCATTAACTGCGGGATGTGTGTCAGAGCCTGTCCGATCAGACTTGTACCTTCCCGGTTGGCCAAACTGGTGGAAAAGGAAAAATCCGACGAAGCGGTCGAGTGGAACATGATGGATTGTGTGGAATGCGGGTCGTGTGCATTTGTCTGCCCCTCAAAGATAAATATCGTTCAGTTTGTGAAACTGGGCAAATACACAGTGCAGGCAAAAAGAGCCGCGGAAAAGAAGAAATAGTAAAACAGAGGAAACATGACTACTTTAGAGACAAAAGAAAAAGACGCGATTGCGGAAAAACAGCCCGCCGCTCCGAAAGTTGCCGTTCCGGAACTTCACCTGTCCAGTTCTCCCCATGTCCGGGCCGGTGTGACCGTTCCAAAAGTCATGCTGATAGTCATTGTCGCAATGATTCCCGCCTTCATAGCTTCCGTAGCCTTTTATGGATGGAAGGCTATTGTTCTTACAGTTGCAAGTGTTGCCGCCGCAATCGCAACAGAATGGCTCATCAACCACTTTCTCAAACGTCCCCAGACCATTGGTGATTTCAGTGCGGCAGTCACCGGCATACTGGTGGCATTCAACCTCCCCCCCGACATACCGTTCTGGATGGCCATCGTGGGTTCTGCATTCGCAATCGGAGTGGCAAAAATGGTTTTCGGAGGTCTGGGGGGTAATTTCATCAATCCGGCGCTTGCGGGGCGGGCATTTCTGATGGCCAACTGGCCGGCTGCGATGACCACCTTTTCCGCACCGGCATTCGGAAGCATTAACGGCTTGCCTTCTGTCACTGCCGGTATAGACGGAGTGTCAGCTGCGACCCCGTTGGGTGCAATAAAAACAGCGTTTTCTGAAGGAACATACCAGGCTGCACATTTTGCCGATGCGCTGAAAGAACTGTTTTTGGGAAATGTGGGCGGCTGCATAGGCGAAACATCCGCGCTGGCACTTCTTCTGGGCGGTTTGTTCCTTGTTGCTGTCCGGGTAGTCGATTTCAGGATTCCACTGTCGTATATCGCCACGGTTTTTCTCCTGTTCTGGGTAGCCAACGGGAGCGGAAGTCATTTCACAGTATCATCACTGATCACTCCCACATACCATGTGCTGGCCGGTGGGCTCATGCTGGGAGCATTTTTCATGGCTACCGACATGGTCACCTCTCCCATCACTCCCAAAGGTAGAATTCTGTTCGGTATAGGATGCGGGGTGCTGACATTCGTG
Source organism: Chitinispirillaceae bacterium (assembly GCA_046538945.1). Lineage (GTDB taxonomy): Bacteria > Fibrobacterota > Chitinivibrionia > Chitinivibrionales > Chitinispirillaceae > JAEZKC01. Next base: position 13,659 of record JBKHHW010000028.1, read on the forward strand.
ATACGGAAATACGGCGGATATCCAGAAGGTGTTTCTTATTCAATTCTTCTGATGAACCTTGTGGTGCCACTTATCGACAGATACACAAGACCAACTATTTACGGCGAGGTTGTCAAACGTGACTGATATCATTAAATTATCAATTGCCCTGATGGTGATTTCGATGGCAGCCGGGCTGGCCATAGGTTTCACCAATTCAAAAACGATGGACAAGATTGCCGCTCAGCAGGAAATGGCCCAGAACAGTGCACTGGAGGCGGTGTTTCCTCAGAAAGTGACACTGAAAAAGCAGAAGGGTGAAGGTGAACTCCCCGAAAAATACTGGATAGCCTCAAACGATAAAGGCATGGTGGGCTATGCTTTTGAAGTGAGCAGCAGAGGGTATTCCGGCGACATCAGATACATGGTGGGAGTAAATAAATCCGGTGAGGTACAGGGGATTTCCATTCTTGAACAGAGTGAGACTCCGGGTCTGGGCTCTCGGGTCCAGGAAGTTGCTTCAAGCAAATACATCTGGAATCCACTGGGTGAATCAGAAGAAAACAAGCCCTGGTTTACCGAACAATTCGAAGGTCTGTCCTGTCTTGAACCGATTTCTATCGATAAGTCGGCGGGTGAGTGGCATAAACTCGACAAAACTGCCAGAGAAGGACTGAAGGAGAAAAACGCAGTTTCGGCCATCACGGGTTCCACCATTTCCACCAAAGCAGTTGTGAGTGGAATAGAAAAGAAAGTAGCAGTTTACATAAATCACCTCAGGGAGAAGAACTGATATGCTGGGTGAAGAAATCAAGCGCGGCGTCGTATCCGAAAATCCTATTCTGGTTCTCGCTTTGGGGCTCTGCCCTGCGCTGGCCGTGAGTACATCGGTAAGAAACGGACTGGGAATGGGGCTTGCAGCTACATTCGTGCTCATCTGCTCCAATCTGATCATCTCAATTATCAAGAAATGGATTCCTGAAAAAGTCAGAATCCCCTGCTTTATCGTGGTCATAGCCACGTTCGTTTCCATTCTGCAGCTGATTCTCAAGGCATACATTCCGGTGCTGGACAGACAGCTGGGTATTTTCATCCCCCTTATTGTGGTGAACTGTGTCATACTGGGACGGGCCGAAGCGTTTGCATCCAAAAACAACCCGGCCAAGTCCATTGTTGACGGCTTGGTGATGGGAGCGGGATTCACGGTGGCACTTGTCATTTTAAGTACGATCCGGGAACTTCTGGGCTCCAATAAGATCTGGGGCCTTCTGGTCATACCGAAATTCCAGCCCATGACCGCTTTCGTTCTGGCCCCGGGCGGTTTCTTTGCAATCGCACTGGTGATGGGTATTGTGAATGTTGTCCGTAGCAGAAAGGTAGCACGCACATGAGCAGCGTCATGAGTATAATTCAGATCTCGATTGCAGCTGTGCTGATTCAAAATTTCGTTCTGGCCCGCTTTCTGGGTCTGTGTCCCTTTTTCGGAGTATCCAAGAAGCTTTCAAGTGCTACCGGAATGGGCATGGCGGTTATTTTCGTAATGACTGTGGCATCCATATTCACCTGGGCAATCAACAATTTCATTCTGGTCGAGTTGGGTGTGGAGTTCCTGCGCACCATCGTTTTTATCCTGGTGATAGCATCTCTTGTGCAGCTTCTTGAAATGGCTCTTCAGAAATTCTCCCCTGCTCTCTATGAGTCTCTGGGGATTTTCCTGCCCCTTATCACTACCAACTGCGCAATTATGGGAGTGGCCCTGCTCAACACCGGTATCAATCAGTTTACAGGCAAGCCTTTTACATTTGTCGAAAGCCTTGTCAACGGTGTCGCTTCAGGTGTCGGTTTTACTCTGGCATTGGTGCTGATGGCAGGGCTTAGAGAGAAACTGGAACTGGCCAATATTCCAAAATCGCTTGAAGGACTTCCGATTGCCTTTATCACTGCGGGTCTGATGGCCCTTGCGTTTCTGGGATTTTCAGGGCTTTCCTTTTTTAAATCCGTTGGAGGATAAGAGTGGAAATTTTTATTCCTGTATTAGTAGTAGGCACGGTGGGTTTGTTTTTCGGAGTGGGCCTGGGAGTCGCATCCAAGAAGCTCAGCGTTTTCGTAGACCCGAAAATATCCCGTATTCAGGATGTTCTCCCTAATGCCAACTGCGGAGCCTGCGGGTATCCCGGCTGCAGCGCTTTTGCAAAAGCCGTCGCAGAGGGCAGTGCTGATCCGGCAGGATGTATCCCCGGGGGGTCCAAAACCTCTCACGAAATAGCCGACATCATGGGAGTAGCAGCTGGTTCGAGTGAACCGATGATGGCTGTGGTGCACTGCAAAGGCGGGCACAAGGAAGCTCTGGAGAAAGCTGTCTACAAGGGGATCGAGGACTGCCAGGCCGCAGTGCTGACCGGTAACGGTTCAAAGGTATGCCCCGACGGGTGTCTGGGCCTGGGGAGCTGCGTGCGCGCCTGTCCCTTTGATGCCATACGCGTGAATGACAACGGTGTGGCAGTAGTAGACCCGGTTAAATGTACCGGTTGCGGAAAATGCGTCAAGTCATGCCCCAGAAATATCATTTCCATGATACCCAAAGTACACAAGATCTTCTTGGCTTGTTCAAACCACGACCGTGGTGCCAAGGTGAAAAAGTACTGCTCGGTCGGCTGCACCGGCTGCACACTTTGTGTAAAAGCAGCGCCATCCGGCGCTATCAGCATGGAAAACAACCTTCCGGTATTGGACTACAACAAGGACGAAAACTTCATTCCAGCCGCAAACAAATGCCCTTCCAAGTGCTTTGTGGACTTGGTCAAAGTCCGTCCCAAGGCCAATATAGATACCAAATGCGACGGTTGCGGCGACTGCGTGGAAGTCTGCCCCGTCAAAGGCGCCATCAGCGGGGAAAAAGGCGAGCGCCACATAGTGGACAAGGATAAATGCATCGGTTGCGGCATTTGCCTTAGCCACTGCCACGCCCGGGCGATTGCCCTCTGGGGAGGCCTGGGCTATGACTCTGTCGAAAAGAACAGACGCCAGCGGAATATTTCCACAGATAAGGCCTGACGAGTTCAACGATTCCGTACCGGATATTCAGGAGAGGGAAACAAGACAATTTCCTCTCCTGTTTTTTTTTGATCCTCATCAAAGCACTGAGCTTTTAATTTCCGCCTGCCCGGGAGGTGATACGATAATGGATCAGAAAATCACCCTGGGAATTTCCCCCTTGCTCTCCCGCCTAACTCCCTGACCCTACCCACTTCCCCCAAACCTTCTAACCCCCTTCGTCAGCTTCAAGCACTCGACCCCTAGGAAAAACAACCATCTACACCCTACACTATATGTAGACACACTTTTCCATTGACGCACAACCACTTGAGGTATATACTTTAATCAATCATTCCTTTCACCCTATCCTGGAGCCGGCATGCAGTTTCTCAAAATTTCCTGCACCAACTGCTCTCACTACACCAAATGCTCCCAGAAAACCCGTTTTTTCGTGAATTACTGCGGGGCCGACCGGAAACGCTATGAAGATCAGATCCGCAGAGCCGAAAGCGAATGCGTGAACCGTAAAGGATTTGTTTTCAGGCGGGGTCAAAACAGCTTCGTCTTCTCGAAAGCCCTTTCCTGAGGCCGTTTGGGGAATAATCCTTACTAATAATTGGCCATATCCACCGCAGGATGTAATTTTCTTTTACTCAGAAACCCACTGTAGTTTCTGAATGTATCCCCTGTATATAAAAGTTAATTGCATAAGATGAGGCCATGATAATACCCCGTTTTTTCTCCAAGTATATCCCTTTCTGTTTCCCGCTGTTTATTGCAGGTTGTGTTTCAGCAGTTAAAGAAAATCGCCCCGTAGCGGAACCGCAACCTGAACCGGAACCGGAAGTTGTCGAGATGGTTGCTCCTGAAATCGATTCCAGTGAAATACTGGCTGAAGAAGAAGACCTGGAGGAGGAGACCGGAAATATTGACGAGCTTTTGAAAAAAGCTAAGCTGGCCTGCAGAAATGAAAAGTATGCGGATGCCGACACGTTGCTGAATAAAGCTGTGCTGATTCTTGAAAACAGGCTTGAGCATGCCGAAGCTGAATGGTTTCCGCTTCAGGAATACATCGATGAAATCATTTCCATCTACAACGATTCAATGCCTGTGGTGTTTACGGTTCCGGATGAAATTTCCGTTATCGCTTTCAAACAACAGATCATTGAAAGCCTGGATACACTTGAAATATCTCCTCATGACAGCATTTTTTTCTATCGTCTATCAAAAAAACGGGGGATCGCTTACGACATGCCCATCGTATGGAATGACCGGGTAAAAAAGTCTTTGCTCTTTTATCTCAAAAGCAGAAAAGGAATTTTCGACCGGTGGCTCCTACGGGCAGGGTACTATCTGCCTACTTTCAAAAAAATGTTCCGGGAGGCGGGGCTGCCCGGGGATCTGGCCTACCTTCCTATTCTGGAAAGCGGCTTCAACCCTCACGCCTATTCCCATGCCCACGCCGCGGGAATATGGCAGTTTATTCCATCAACCGGCAGAATTTTCGGGTTGCGCCAGAACTACTGGATAGACGAACGCCGGGACCCGTACAAATCCACCCAAGCTGCCATAAACTATTTCAAAAAACTTTATAACGATTTCAATGACTGGCACCTGGCACTCGGTTCCTACAACTGCGGTGAGGGCAGAATGAGGAGAACTATGCTCAGAGACAGCACCGAAGACTACTGGTCTCTATCCCTGCCTAAGGAAACGATGAATTACGTTCCCCTGTATCTGGCATCACTCATTGTGGCAAAAAATCCTGATGTTTTAGACTTTTCTTTTCAGACCGACACAGTTTTCGACCCCGATACGGTGTTTATAAATGACTGCATTGAGTTGTCCACGATTGCCAAAGGTATCGATGTTCCGCTTGATACTCTGAAAAAAATAAACCCGCACATTCTTCACTGGTGTACTCCTCCGGATCTGGAAAACGTACAGCTCTATTTACCGAAAGGCTATGCGGCCCCTTTTAAGAAGTTCTACAGCGAACTTCCGGATGAAAAAAAGGTCAAATTCTATCGTTACAGAATTAGCCCGGGGGACAACCTTCTCCAGATTGCAAGAAAATTCGGTGTACCTGTAAGCGGTTTGAGAACCATAAACAACCTGAGGACGAACCGGATCATCGCCGGCAGATACCTCTTTATTCCCATACCGGTCAACACTTCCGCGCCGAAAACGATAGCCTCCGAATCAAGCCAGAACAAAAGCACCAAACAGGAAACAAAATCGGTAAATAAGGGAAAGAAGATATCCTACCGCGTTCGCAAAGGTGATACGGCATGGAAAATTTCTGAAATATTCAGCGTAACAGTCAAAGATATTCTCAGGTGGAACAATCTCTCCAGTGCCAAACAGCTCAAAGCTAATCAAATCATTTATCTCTATTCAGCAGAGGCAACAACGGCATCAACCCAGGCACCTCCAGCTGCAGACGGATCAGAGAAGTACTCAGGGAAATACCTGGTGAAAAAGGGGGACAACCTCTATACAATCGCTCAGAACCTCGGTCTTTCTGTTGATGAGCTGGCTAATGTAAACCGTCTCAATCCCAGAAGGCCGCTTATCTTCCCGGGAGATATTCTGGTGTACGATAAGAGCAAAGTAAAGAAAACGACTACAAAAAAAGAAACAACAAAAAGAAGTACCATAAAGGATGAGCCGAAAGACGTTATCTCCTACACAGTAGGTCAAGGTGACAATCTTTTCCGAATTTCCCAGAAGTTTTCCGTGGATTTGGATGAACTGATGGCTCTCAATAATATAACGGCGAATTCGGTTCTCCATGTGGGAGATCAGATCAAACTTCCTACTGGATCCAAAAGTGTTCCCAGGGCACCCTCTCCTTCTAATAGGATTCCCGAAAATGCGGGAATCTATACTGTTCAGAAAGGAGATAATCTCTGGAGTATAGCGTCAAATCAGGGAGCGCCCCTCGACTCTATTTACAAATACAACAACCTTACCCCTGACTCCAAACTGATGCCCGGCGACACCATTTTGATACTACGTGGAGAATGAAAATGAACCGTAAAGCTCAGAATCTCGTTATTCTTATTGTCATTCTGCTCCCGGTGATACTGGGAATCATATTTCTGACACGTTCTGGCCGTTCCTCAGGAATAGGTAATTTTTCTCTGCAGAAACTGGCTGTGATCAGGGTTGAAGGTGTTATCGAGGAGTCTGGCTGGTATGTTCAGCTTCTCCGCGACTTCCGGCAGGATAATTCGGTTGCAGGTGTACTCCTTCGTGTCGATTCTCCGGGCGGAGCAGTAGCGCCATCCCAGGAAATCTACTCTGAAATCACCGCCTACAAAGCTGCCGGCAAGCCGCTGGTGGTCAGCATGGGAAACATGGCAGCATCGGGGGGCTACTACATAGCCTCCCCGGCAGAAAGGATCTTCGCCTCTCCAGGAACCCTGACCGGTAGCATCGGAGTAATTTTCACTGTCCCTCTGTACGAGGAGCTGACTCAGAAGCTGGGAGTCGAGTTCAGAATTTTCAAAGCAGGAGAATTCAAGGATATCGGCAGTCCCTATCGGAACCACAGCGAGCAGGAAAAGCAGCTCTTCCAAAGACTTCTGGACGATACCCACGAACAGTTCATCCAAGCCGTATGTAAAGGGAGAGGTTTGGATGAGGAATTGGTGAGAAGTGTCGCTGACGGGCGGATTTTTACCGGAAAACAGGCATACGAGCAGAAACTGGTGGATACTCTCGGAGGTTTTGAAGATGCGCTGCAGTATCTGCGTGCCAAAAGCGGTGTATCGGAAAACTCCAAAATTATTGAAAAAGAGCAGCGGGGTGGCAGTTGGTGGGATATGATTACTCAAGCGGCTAAGAAAGAAATTCCTGCCCTAGGCTCCTTTTCCAAACCGACAGGTCTTTATTTTCTTTTCCAACCGTAGCCGAACCGGCGCGCTATTTTGATGAAATTTACGAAAATACTAGCGTTTTAAGACAGACAATTATGATATTACCATATGCTGTGAAAAAAAATTGATGAACAGTTCAATTACCCACCCTTTCAAAATAATAAGGAGGAACGATGTCTCTTCAGGATCTTCTAAACGAAGTGGAAGTACTCAAAGCGGAATATGAGAAATTCGAGCGTGGCAATAAATCTGCAGGTACGCGCGCCCGCAAAAGCCTTCAGACCATCAAAAAAATGGCTCAGGATCTCCGCACTCAGATCCAGGAAGCCAAAAAGTCTGAAGAATAGTAGTTTTACTTCCCTTATGAGAGGGGCAGAACCCCTCTCCCATCTTACGATACAATAATCCAGAGTACAATCCGTAATACAACACTTGGAACATTCCCTTCAACTTCAATTCTTGAAGTCTGCGGGTTGAAATTGTTTTGTTCCTTTCACATATTTATAAGCTGATAAGTAAAAGCTGCAGTAGCCTTTGTCTTCAGGCTACTGCAGCAGAAACTTAGATTTCAATGTTTCTTACTAAACCAATCACCTTTACGTCACACAAATGGTGGTATACTTATGAACCAAAAAAGCAGCTCTTTGATGTTGGAGGTGAAAAACCTCAACAAGAAGTTTGGCCAGGTACACGCTGTTAAAGACCTGAATTTCCAAATTCCCAAAGGAGAAGTGTTCGGTTTTCTCGGCCCCAACGGTGCAGGCAAAACCACCACTATGCGCATCATCACCTGCTTCATTCCCGCAACCAGCGGGAACATTCTGGTTGATGGACTGGATACGACAGAGCACAGCCTTCAGGTCCGTCAGAAAATCGGATATCTTCCCGAAAACACCCCTCTTTACAACGACATGACTGTTCAGGAGTACATGAATTTTGTAGGAGAGGTAAGGGGGCTTGACGGCAGTCGCCTCAAATCACGCATTGACGAAATGTTCTCGGTGTGTGGTCTTACCAAAATGATCGACCGCCAGATCGGAAGACTCTCCAAAGGATACCGTCAGAGGGTAGGTCTGGCGCAAGCGATGATACACAACCCCGACCTGCTCATTCTCGACGAACCCATGTCGGGTCTGGATCCAAACCAGATCATCGAAATCCGAAATCTGATCAAACAGATCGGTAAGGAGAAAACTGTTATCTATTGCTCTCATATACTATCCGAAGTATCGGCCACCTGTAACAAGATCCTGATCATCAGCGAAGGGAGTATCGTAGCCAGCGGTGCGCCTGAGGAGCTGACGGAAGGTTACGAAAGCGGAGCTCATTACAATGTAAAAGTCAAGGGTGAGAAGATATCCGTTGAAAACGGTCTTTCCGATATAGACGGGGTGTCGACTGTCCAGCTCAAGGAAATCGAGCCCGGCTGGTACAACGCTCTGATCCAGACAGCTGACAAGGAAGATATCGGTGAAAAAATCTTCAGATGTGCCGTGGACAAAGGATGGAGTCTGGCCGAACTCAGACGCGAGTCGGCAAGTCTTGAGGAAGTTTTCACACAACTGACAAGGAGTTGATAAATGAATACAGTGGCGGCAATTTTCAAAAAGGAGTTCACCTCCTATTTCATATCGCCCATAGCTTACGTGTTTATCACCGTATATCTGGTGGCGACGAATTTTCTTTTCTTCCAGGGGTTCTTTCTCCTCAACCAGGCGGAAATGCGCAATTACTTCAATATCCTGCCCTGGGTGTTTCTGTTCTTCATTCCTGCAATCACGATGAGAAGCTGGGCTGAGGAGAAAAAGGGCAAAACAATGGAACTTCTGCTCACATGGCCTCTCAGCGATGCACAAGTGGTCATGGGCAAATTCCTGGCTTCGCTTGCCTTCCTCAGCATCACCATTCTGCTTTCAATCACAGTACCCATTACCATATTCCTCATCGGAAACCCTGATCCCGGCCCGATTCTCGGCGGATACATCGGTGCGGTTCTGATGGGAGCTGCCTACCTGGCAGTCGGATTGTGGATCTCCTCCCATACGGAAAACCAGATCGTGGCGTTCATCTGGGGACTGGTGGTCATTTTTGTCCTCATGATGATCGGCCACCCCATGGTAACCACATTCCTCCCCTCCTCTCTGGTATCACTTTTCTCTTACCTGGGACTCACAACCCATTTTGACAGTATCGGGCGGGGAGTTATCGACAGCAGAGACATTATCTACTACCTCTCTGTAATCGGCTTTTTTCTGTTTCTCAACACTCAATCACTCGGCAGCAGAAAATTCGAATAACAACCAATTGGAAATGGGAATATGACTATGGAAACCAAAAAGATAAAAACCAGAACCGAGCTTGTCGTAGTAATTGCGGCAGTTCTGGCGGTCATAGCACTGATCAATTATGCAGCCAACAGCTGGTTCAAACGTATCGACCTTACCGAAAACAAACAGTATACTGTTTCTAAAGCAAGCAAGACAATACTTGGAAAGATGGATGATATTGTTAACATCAAAGTGTTCTTCTCAAAAGACCTCCCTCCGGAAACCTACAACACGGTTACCACAGTGAAGGATCTTCTGAGCGAGTTCAAAAGCATTGCAGATGACAAACTACAGATCACCTGGGTCGACCCGGCGGAAGATAAGGATGCGGCCAGTTCCGCCCAAAGCTTTAACGTGCCGGAAATAACTCTCCAGACCGTAAAAAAGGACAAAGCCCAGGCAATGAAAGGCTATATGGGTATAGGTGTCATGTATGGACAGAAAAAAGAATCCATTCCCGTGGTCCAGAATTTGAACAATCTGGAATATGATCTCACACGGATGATCATGAAAGTAAGTCGTGAATCCGATCCTAGTGTCGGCATTCTCAAAACCCAGAGTGCCGATTTCATGCCCAACCAAATCAGTTCCCAGATGAACACGCAGGAGGAAACTACAGAAAAGAAGTATGAACCGCTCTTCAATCAGCTCAAAAGCGAATACGAGGTGGAAACTGTTGACATTTCGGAAGGCAAGCCTATTGACAGTAATGTTAAAAGCCTCATCATTCCCGGTGGAACCAAATTTTCCGACCGGCAGATCTTCGAAATCGATCAGTTCTTCATGAACGGAGGCAACCTGATAGTTCTCGCAGATCCGGTTTCCGTCTCATTTCAGTACGGCGCCAGAGGTATGGTGCAGGAATCCAAACTTCTGGAGCTGGTGGAACACTATGGAGTGAGAGTGGAACGCAATCTGGTACAGGATGCATCCTGCAGCTTTGTTCAGGTACCCAGAAATCTTGGGCCATTCACAATCAATGAAAGAATTCCGTATCCTTATTTCGTTCGGATCGGCAACAAAGGTTTCAACAAAGACAATCCGGCCGTATCCTCCCTCTCTGAACTCCATCTGCCCTGGGCAAGTTCTCTCACTTTAAAAGTTGATACAAGTGATAGTGCTGAAGAGAAAAAGGTCAACACCTCCATTCTGGCATCTTCAAGTGACAAGAGCTGGACCGAGAGCGACCGCTTCGATCTCCAACCCAAAGCCGAGAACGACATGCCTGATACAAATGAAATGTCACCTCTGCCCCTTGCGGCTCACCTTTCCGGAGAGTTCACTTCCTACTTCAAAGGGAAATCGATTCCTCCGGTCAAAGAAGAGATGTCAGACAGTGCTGCAAAGCCAATCAATCTTTCTCCTGAGGATGCAAACCGCAGTGTAACGCCATCCAACACTGATGCGAATCTGGTAGTGATAGGAGATGCTGATTTTGTTTCAGCCCAGAACGCAAATGGAAACAACCTTCTTTTTCTTCATAATATAGTGGACTGGCTCACTCTTGATGACAATCTCATTCAGATCCGTTCACGCGTTCTCAAGGATAAAACCATTGATGCCAACATTCTGGAGGAGGGGTCGAAGAAACCCAACATGATCCGTCTGGCCAACATCCTGACCATGCCACTGATTGTGATCATTGTGGGGATAATCATCTCACTCAGACGCAGAGAAAAAATAACCGTATCAACGGTCAGCATGAATAAGAAGGAGGAACACAGCGATGCAAAATAAGAAGATGATCCTGGGGTTGGGGGTGCTTGTTCTGGTTATCGCGATTTTTATCGTGTCTGAAAAGCTGAACTCAAAAAAACCTTCTGAGAGAGATTTGAAATTGTTTCCCGGGCTGGAGGAGAATAAAATATCATCCGTGATGGTCAGAGAGGGAGACAAGGCGGTAAAGCTGGAGAAGAAAAACGGCGTCTGGATGGTGGGTAAAGCTTCTGAAGACCAGGACAGCAGCGCCACCGAAAAAGAAGCATTCTATACTGCCGACAGTGCATCCGTGCAGGTGGCGCTTGAAAAACTGGTCAGTATGAAAAAAGGCGACCTGATTTCAAGAAATCCGGAAAAGCAGTCTGAATTCGGTGTTGACAACTCTGGAGGCATGCTCGTTGAGATTTGGAAAGGGAGCGACAACTCTGTCGGCGCCGTGAGAATCGGAGAAAAAGGTATTGAGTGGAACAGCAACTGTGTCCGCCTCATAGGAAACGACTCCGTCTACTCGGTACTGGGCGGACTGCGCTACTCGCTCTATTCTGAGCTGGACAAGTGGAGAGAAAAGCGTATTGTGCAGTTCTCCAGAGGTTCCGCCGAAAAGATATCTCTGATAAAAAAGGACGGCTCCAGTACAGTTCTGGAGAAATCCGACTCGGGCTGGACCATTACAGAACCGATCCAGCATATGGCAGCGATCGATACCGTGGACAAAATGCTCGACGTACTCTCTTCACTCAAAACCGCGGAATTCGTATATGACACCCCTCAGGATTCCGTTTCCGGCCTGAGCGAACCATCTCTGGCGGTAGCTGTCACTCTCAACGGTGGTGCCGAGAGGAAGTTCATAGTGGGGAATGAAAAAGAGGGAAAGAAGCAGTACTGGACCAGAGTTGAAGGCAAGGATGAGGTATTTCTGATCAGCGAAGGTGATCTCAAAAAGATCGATCAGGATGCTGAAGCTCTGAAAGCAGAAGCAATGCCGGCGCAGGAGGCCCCGGAACAGAAATAGTTTTATCCCGTTCATTAAACAAGGGCCGGTAAGTTTGTTTTCTTGCCGGCCTTTTTTATTTTGGGCAGGGTAGTAAAGATGCGGACGTGAGATTGGCTGAAAACAAATCCCACCAAAATCTTGGGGTTGTTAGTCACAAATCCATGTCTTAACAGACTTAATATCGACCATTAAAAAGGGGAGGAAAATGAAAGTTGTCGGCATTTGTGGAAGTCCCAAAAAAGAAAACAGCACGACCCTTTTTGGTCTGAACAAGGCCATGGAGGCAGTGAAACAGATCGGCATCGACACCGAAATCGTGCAGCTTTCCCATCACACATTCTCCGGCTGTATCGATTGCGGCAAATGCAGGAAAGAATTCACCTGTTCACTCAACGATGATTTTACCAATACAGTACTGCCTCTTCTCAAAAATGATGAAATCAAGGGGATGATATTTGCTTCCCCGGTCTATTTCGGAGGTGTAAGCTCGCAGATGAAAATGTTTATTGACCGCTGCGTTTTGTTCAGAAGAAACGGTTTTAGGTTCGAGAATCTGATTGCGGGCGTGCTTACCGTCGGACGTTCACGCAGCGGAGGACAGGAACTGACTGCAATGGATCTTGTGAAAAACGCCATGATACAGGGTATGACAGTCGTCTCGGATGCATCACCGACAAGTCACTTCGGAGGTATTTTGTGGAGTGGAAATCCTGAGGGAATCGAAAAAGATGAGATCGGTATCAAAACGGCTGAGAACATGGGTAAAAGAGTCGGGGAATTGGTGAAAAAGGTGTTCGGGTAGAAAGAAGAAAACAGATCCGCGGGTCTACAGATTGGCATAAAAAGACGAGCACCCACTCGTCTTTTTTACCTTTGAGCATCTACGGCCCCGGTCTCCCGCAACCAGGGAATCAGTGTTTCTCTTATGAATTTCCCATGGATGTCTTTACCTTTAGAATCACGCAGTCCATGATCGGCATCCGGCACGACAACTGCACGAATACCGGGCTTATCCGCAAAACGTTTCTCCAAATAAGCAATGCTTTCAATTGCAGCGTTCCTGTCCAGAGCGCCCCCGTAGAACAGCGCAGGAATTTGAAGCTGCGCAATATACTCCTCAGGCTCATACCACAGGTATGAACTCCAGCGCATGTAACTGTGCCCAAGCCAAAGTTTCATCGAATTCGGTTCTTTCTTTATGCTTTCGAACTCTGCAGCCAGATCTCCCTTATTTTTTATACCGCTCCGTGTAAGAAAACCCTCGTATGGCACCTCCCGTTCATGTTGCAGCAGATATTCAAATTCCCTGGCCTGACAGTATCCTCCTGATCCCGTCACTATCAAATGAGTCACATTCGGTAGTTTCAAAGCAAGCTCCGGTGCAATCGTTCCGCCTTCACTCGCCCCGTACAAAATCATCCCCTCTATTGATCCCCCGTAATGTGTTTCAATAACGTGATTAACGATGTATGAAATATCTTTCATTCGTCGCTGACGGCAGTCGGTTGCAATAAATTCGGCAGAATCATTAAAAGCGAACTTTTCCATGAGAAGAAGATCATAGCCAAACAGTGAAGCTTCCGCTCCATAACCGAACATGGAACGGACACTCCCTCTGGAAGATCCTTGAACCAGTACCAAGAGTTTTCTATTCAGGCTATCGATGGAGTTTGTTCCAAGATAGTAAAAGAGTGAATCGCCGTTTTCTGTTATGACCATCTTAGGGTGATACATGAGGCTTGTCCTGTTATCACACCCAGGACATAGGACCAAAACCAATAACAGGATTACTTGAACTGAACCGTGCAGTTTTCGTAGTTGATACCTGCTTATGTCCATATCGCCCATCTCTCAAACACATATAGTGATTTCTGCAGAAGCATTTTCGATCCGAACTTCGCTGAACCCAGAGAGCCACTCTTCGAGCTCCAAAAACACTCACGTAGACAGATTCAGCAAAGGTAATGTGAGCTGAA
>JBKHHW010000122.1:0-9025 GCA_046538945.1 Chitinispirillaceae bacterium
GTTCAAGGTTCAACGTTCAAGGTTCAACGTTCAAGGTTCAACGTTCAAGGTTCAAGGTTCAAGGACCTTAGAGCCCCTCTTCGTGAAGACTTCCCCCGGGAATCTCCTTGAAACTGAACTCATCCTGGTCGTACTCTTCATTCTCCACCACTTTGAGCGTGCAGTTATGCTCCTTTTCAAGCATCCCCTTCACCGCCCCCCTGTCTTTGTTTAGATAGGCAGAGACTGCAGGGTGCACCAACACGGTTATGGTGGAGGGCTTCTTATGAGCTCTTCTCAGGTCCCGGTCAATTCTGGCAGTCACCGTCTCGGGCGAAAAGATCCACCCCAACCCACCACAGGCATGGCATACATCGGTAAAGAATTCCTGAAGCTCGGGACGCACCCTTTTGCGGGTTATCTCCATAAGGCAGAATTTCGACAAGCCGGTTGAAGCTGTTGCGGAGGGGTCTGCATCCAGAGCCTTGCGCATGGCGACCTCGATTTTCCTGCGGTTCTCCATACTCTGCATATCTATGAAATCAACCACTATCAGTCCCCCGATATCCCGCAGCCGCAGCTGACGGCATATCTCTCCAACTGCGTCAATATTGGTCTTGAAGATCGTCTCCTCAAGATTGCTTTTACCCACATTTCTCCCGGTATTCACGTCGATGGCAACCAGGGCCTCTGTGCGGTCGATCAGAATGTATCCCCCGCTCTTAAGCCACACTTTTCGCTTCAAGAGACGCTCAAGGTCCTTTTCGATATTGAACTTGTCGAAAAGGGGCATTTTATCTTTATAGAAAACCACCCTTTTGCTTAGCGCGGGCGACAGGGCCTCGACGTAACTGAGAACGTCCCTGTAGTCCTCCTTCTGATCGACATACACCTCGGTAACATCCTCGGAGAAAAGATCGCGTATGACCCTCGTTGTGATCCCCAGCTCCCTGTGCACCATCTTTATGCCCGTACCCTTCAGAGCCTCGCTCTGAGTTTTACGCCAGGCATCAAGCAGCATATGAATCTCCTTAACAAACTCATCCTCGGAAACTTTCAGTCCGATCGTACGCACAATAAAACCCACTCCCGGGGGCTTTATCTGGGAGATGAGCTTCTTGAGTTTCGCCCGTTTGGCCATATCGTGGGTCTTTTTGGAAACTCCGATAAAGTCCGTATCTGGAACCAGGACCAGAAAACGCCCGGCGAGACTGATCTGAGTTGTAATTTTGGCCCCTTTGGTGCCGATAGGCTCTTTGGCGACCTGTACCAGGATCTCCTGCCCCACCTCGAGCACCTTTTCTATAGGGATACGGGGAACCTTCCCCCTCTTTGAAACCCCCTGTCCGAAGTAACGATCCATGAGCTCGTCACCCTGCTCCAGAAGCAGCGACGGGTCGACATCCGCGGCATGAAGAAAAGCGCACTTTTCAAGACCTATATCCACAAATGCGGCCTGAATACCGGGAAGAATGGAAGTCACCTTGCCTCTATATATATTTCCCACCAGCCTGAAATAATCAGGCCGCTCAACAACCAACTCCACCACCTTGTCATTTTCCAGAAGCGCAGCACGCTTTTCTGTAGGTGTGGCGTTAAAAAGTATCTTTTTGTTCATAATGGCGTATCTTAGAATTTCACTCTGACTATAATATCAAAGCCCTGATTATTGGTTTCCACACCATTTGAAGTCCTATGACTTCCGGTGTATTTGAATTCTCCATCCACATTCTGGGTAAAATCATAATTAACATAGGGCGAATATCTCAATTCGCCTTCATGCGGCTCAGTCCTCATCTCTTCTTCCGACAGCCTCTGCCGCTCAGTCTTGTTCTGATTTATTTCCAGCCCCATGCGGGTTTTGCCCTGCACAGGTATAACCCAGTTAAACAATTTAATTTCCCGTAAGCCGCTAGTCTTAGTAATTTCGTAACTAAGGTTAAAAATATGGGAGCTTCTTTCCGTAATCTCTTTGGATATAAGCAGTCCCTTCTGATCCTCTTTTCCGACACTTTCAGATAATGCTCTGCTATTACTGTGCCGATAGTTGAAGGAGATCGGCCATTTCTTAACCATCCCATCAACACCCACCAAAGGTGAAAATTCAAGACTGCTGGTATTATCTGTCCGCCCCCTCAGCTCCTTTCTGGTTTCCATGTAATTCATCGAGGAAGTCAGCTTGAAACGGGATGTGTGCGTTTTTATGAATGCAATCTTTTCCAGCAGGTCGGAGCTGGCATTAGCCCTGATCTCAGGGAAAACGATGGTTGTATCTATGTAATTGGAATCAGGTCTGGCTCTGAATTCCCTGCCCCAGCCTATGGAGATATTGTTGATCCGTATCTTCAACGGATCGGGCAGATTGAAACTGGTGGAAATCCGTGTGCTCCAGTTACCAGTCGCCTGATCGTTTTTATAAAGTTCCCGGTCGACTCCTTGCGCCTCCCGGTAATCCATTGCCCCCAATTTACTACTATCCATCCTGGCCCAGAAATGATCATCAGGCCCACGATCAAGTCCAAGCTGGTATTTCAGGAACTTGAGTTTTCCCATATCGGCAGTGTCGCCAAGAAAGGAGGAACTGAGATAATTGTTCGTCAGGTCGGTTGTGACATCGTAATCCAGATTGATGCTCCTGAACCCGAAACTCTTCACCCCTTTGCCAAACCAGCCGAAAACACCTCCCAAAGCAGGAATCTTCGCGAACTCGTCGAAAAAATCATTCAGATGAAACGTGTTCCTGAATCTTAAAGAGGTATGCACATTGGAATTTATGTAATCGGTACTGTCCGATTCTCTGGAAGCACGAGTTCCGGTGTAATCGGCAGAATAGTCAGCTGTATGAGTAAGCCAGTCGAAAAACTGCGGGGCAAGACGCAGTGAAGCACTCTGGGTTCTCCGATCCTCACCTTTCAGAATCCAGTACTTCTCCCAAGCCTCGTCACTGCTGAAAACGATGCTGTCGCTCATTAAAGCTTCCCATGGCGACAGCCCCGCAGAAGAAAGGTCCCGTTCGACATTCACCGAATAGCTCAGATTGATCAGAGGATCAAAGGGAGAGTAGTCCAGCCTCATACCATGACGCAGGTCAAAAGTCTGCCTCTTGTGATCATTCACATTCAAAAAGGGATCACTCTGCTTTTCTGTCCTGTGAACAACGTCGGCCAGGTCGAAAGCGAGTGTGGACGGGAGCAGATTGAGCTTGTAGTTCCTGTAAAGCGCAGGGACCCATTTGGCTTGATTGAAAGGCCTCCACACAGTCCAGGAGGGCGGATCGCGGGGGCTGAGATCGTATTTGAGTTTACCGGTGACTGATTTGACTGTATCTATTCTGACATAATCAGCGCTGTCGGGGTTCTCGTGAGGGCCCTTTGCGGTCTGGCTAGCGGTCATGTTATAACTCAGGTCGGTAGTGATGCGGTCGACAGTCAGATTGACCAGAGGATTTTTGGAGGTCTGACTTTTTGAAAAGGATGTGTAGGCGTTTTGAGAAGTCGAAAACGTCTGAAATCGTTCCGCCCTGGTAGTGTCCGTGTCTGCTTCTCTGCCGAGCATCATATTCATGGCGTCGGAGGCCATATCGGTAAGTTTGTCAGGTGAGCCGTCATCATCTAAAAGGAAAACGTCTGAATTGGGTTTTATGGTGGGTCTTGATACCGACCCGCTGACTGAACCGCCCACGGGTATGGACACTCCCCAGGATTCGGGAAGGAATTTGTCAAGCTTCATGCTGGCATTGACATTCCCGGACAAGTCGCTTCTGTCTGCCATTCCCACCGCCTCCTGAGTCATCGTGCGGAAATCACCTTCGGTGTAATCAACGCCGGTGCTAAACGACATGAAATCAGCCCACTGTGTGCGAAGATCCGTTCTGGCAGCCCAGCCGTTGAGTTTTCTTGATCCGATGGTTTTTAGTTCATTGACCCACAACTCCCCCTCGACAGGACTCAGATTCCCATCCTCATCCCGCATGACACCCACAGCCATATAACTGATGGATGAAAAGTTGGGCCTTTTCATCGCCGGGGCCCTGATACGCAACCGTCCGTCGGGACTGACTGTATCTATGGGCATATTGGGCTGATCAGCTTGAAGCTTCATATCCGAAAGCTCCTGAAGACTGATTTTGATTTCATTTCTCCATCCGCTTCTTATCGGACCACGATACTCGTAAAAGGTGGAGTCATCGGTTCCGAATCGGAAGATGAACTTCACATCATCACTGTAGGAGACATCGCCGTGAACCTGAAGAGAAAGAGAGTCGTAACCGGTGATATTCTGGGGGTAGACATTCATGTTTTTACGCACAAGAGCGGTATCACCGGGAAGAAGATCGGAAAAACGCAGTCTGAGAGAGCTTTCTTCAGGAGTTGCTTCGCCTGCTTCACGTCTGACAAAACGGTCATCCACGCTGTTGAAATAGACGGAATCCTCCTGATTGCTGATACTCGAAGCCTCGATCTTCTGCTTAGCGGTGGAATCTGATCCGGTTTCCGCCTCCCACTCGTTTCCCACAATTTCCATTTCCGCTATAAGCAGCTGATGTTCTCTTGTGATGTTTTCGGGGGCAAAATCATGCCATACCAGCCGCACCCCGCCCATTTTCCTCCAATCGGGAGAATTCACACTGTCCCGCAACCCTTCAATGAGCTCTTTGAGGGGAATGCGATAGAATCTCCAGCCGGAATTTTCCACAACTCTTGCTTTCCGGTCAATGAATTCCGATTCGACATCGTCCAGATCTATTGTATAGGAGTAATACTTCTCATCCAGACTGATCTGACCGATCCCGTCATCGTTGATATCCTCGGTATCGTATTTTTTGTTGTTCTCTGTACGGTTGGCAAAACGGTAATTTTCCGTATGATCCTGGCTGTATTCCTTGTAGTTGTCGCCAGCGGGGTCATCCGGATTTTTCAGCCGGGGATCACCTGAATAAAGAGTGTCCCATCCGCTCAGATCCTCTTTGGGGATGAGGTAGAATTCTCTCTCGTCCCTTACCCCGTCCAGGCCCTTGTCGAGTTTATCAAGCTTGCTGTAATCATCTTCCATCAGCGAGTCCTCGAAATCGAATCTGCCGTTTGGCGGCCCCCCGTTCCGGACCTGATCCTCGTTGAAAACACCTATCTGAATGGTGATTTTCCCCTTTTTGCCCCTGCCCGCGCCGTCCGGCCTGACAAGGAAATCGAAATAACGGGCCCTTTCAAGATTCAATCCGTTCCTGTAGAAGGAAGTGGTTATGGAGGCATAAGCATTTTCAAACCGCTGAGCGTAGTCCGGATGTCCCGGGGTGGCGTGCAGACGGAAAATATCAATCAGATTGTCCGAGCTGGTTATTCTCCTTTCATTGGGATCTTTTTTCCAGATGGAATACTTGTTCACCTTGTTCAGAGAATCGTTGGAAAGGGGTCTGAACCAGTAAAAGTCCCACGCCGGTGGACGATTGACAATACTGTCGCCGCTGAAAGGGAAATGGGAAGGATGCCACATGGATTCATGGAGACTGAGAGAGTGGCTTTCCTTGGCCCGTTCGAAATCGTCCAGATACGCAGTTCCACCTTTGGTTGTATTGGGGTTCATGCGGCTGTGAACCACCTCCAGGCCGAAATCGGCGGAAGAGGACTGCTTGGTTCTTACAAGAGGAAGCAGGTCCACAGCCCTGGTCATCCACTCGGGTTCGAAATCCAGTTTCGTGTTGAAGCTGAGGTGAAGTTTGCTGAATGGCTCATTTTCCAGTTGTGGAATATCGTTGCTGGATGAGGCTACATCCTGATAGAGCAGATTCATGGCAGCAAAAGAATTATCACTTATAAAAGGGAGCTTCACCTCTCCGCGGATTCCCGCGAAGACCTTCTTTTCAAGCACGAAATCTGATTCCCGCTGGTAGGTTATGGTGACCGATTCGGCGGACCTGGCGGCAGGAGAGAGCAGCTCGAGAACGCCCATGGTGTAGTCGAGCGCATAGTCTACACCCTCCTCGAGAACTTTTCCAGACCTGGTCTTCACGACCACGGTTCCCTCCATTATGTTCCAGCCGAGATTGTCAAAGGTAGTCGATTTGGAGGTACCGGTCATCCGCATTCCAAACTTGGTTATGTAGTCCTGGGTTATGGTGGTGGTTGTTCTTCCGTAATTATAGATGGTCGAATCGGCCATTTCTCCCAGAGCCGGGCTGGCAAAGGGCTCGTTTCCATTCTGTGAAGGGCCGTAGGGTGGAAGAATAAGATAGCCGTTTTCAATGTCGAAAATATCGTTTCTATCAAGGCGTGGTTTTCCATCTCTGGTCAAACCGAGCACATCGGAAAGAAGCTTGTCTTCACTATTCTGCCATATGGTGTCAGCCGGACGCTCCGGATCGATGTGATAGACTTCAACCTTGAACTTCTGGGCATCGAAGTTGCCGGGGAGCCGATAAACATTTCTCCACATCAGTCCGAATGCCTCATGTTCACGGCTTTCCATTCCATCCATATCAATCGGCTTGAGCACCGAGAGAGAATGCATGGTTTCGTTGCCCGATGAAGCAGGCGGGACATATTCTCCCTTTTTTATAGTACCGTCGAAGGATTCCATAGTTATGGCAATGCAGCGATCATTACTGACCCGCACCGAATCATAAAAACGTATCCACCCCTCGCTTGCGTCCAGATAGTAGTGTTCATCCTGACGGAGAAGCTCGAAATCAACCGGGTCACCGTTGACTTCTGCCCTATAGGTTCGGGTGTTTGTGTTCTTTCCCGCGCTTATCTGACGGAACACCTGGAGCTGCTTTACCTGAGGCGGGTCTTCGGAGTTGTCGGGGTCCTGGAGGTTGTACTTCTGGTTGTAGAATCTTCTGTAAAGAGTATCCAGGAAAAAATACCGGTTCTCCTCTATCTCCAGTTCACTTAAAGGCCTGCTGTTGTTTGGATCGTTTTTCCCTCCCAGCTCCTTTGATATCGCCTCGCCCTGTTCATGGCTTGCAATAGTAGTCAGCATAAGCGGTCCGAACTTCGACCTCAGTTTTATCCCGAACAGACCATCCGCCTTTTCCGAATAACCCGAAAGATCGGTACCGGGCATGCTGAAATCTGTATACCCGGCGGTGATTTCCTGAATGATCTCATCCTCAAGCTCACCCGGGGTGGATTCCTTGTATTCTATTTTGAAATTCTTGAGAGGATCATCGGTCATATCAAAACCGCTGTTTCGGCTATGGGTGATGTTTATATTGATCAGCCGCCCTACACTTCCGTTTATTCTGAAATCGTAATTGTTGTCAAAGACCAGACCGCTGGATCTGGACTCATCCGACAGAAGTTCACCATTGGCCTTTAATTCCTGACTTTCATAGCCGATAGTAATCTCGAGTGCTCCGCTGATTGTCAAACGGGGCGGCTCCTTGCCCAGAAGTCTCTGGGCCCAGGGCGGATAATGCACCGCAAGCTCCCACTGAAGCTTGGGACTGGACTTGTCCGTTACAGCCCTTCTGGTTTCGGGGCTGAGATTCCGGTACCAGTTATTTACAAAGGAATGATACCTTCCCGCAAGAATATAGTCGTTCATTTCACCGTAATGATATGTCCAGACAGAATTACCCAGTGAATCCCGACTGAGAAAAGTGATCTGTCTGTTTTCGAAATTGATGATGGCGGTATCAGAAAAAAGTGTGGAATTCAATTTCAAAAGACGCGGATTAGGATCAGTCAGCAGACTGCCGTAAGCGGATTTAAAAGGTGAGTGAAAGCCGTGGATACGGGGAGGGTCATGCTTCAGGCCCTGGGAAAAAAGAGAAAGACACAGTAAAAACAGCAGTATGCCCGGTTTGTAAATATTGGTCCGCAATTTAAGGTCTGCTCCCTTTTTCATCCGCGGGCTGCGCTATGTCTTTACAGCACCTGAAGCCCACAGGGTTATGCCTGTTCTGAGGATAGTAACTGTAGCGGGAATCGGTACAGCTGCTCTGAGACCCGCTCTCGTAAAACCCTCCCATCACATTGTTGAAGGAACGGTTCTGAGTTGAAGGAGTTGAAGTCCACTCAGCCAGATTGCCCGACATGTCATGCAGATCGAAATATCCCCTGCACTCCGGCCTGCTTCCCGCAGCCTGCACGGTTGTGTCACGAGTACCACAGGCCTCGTTTTCGTAATTTTTACCATAGGGATATTTCCAGCCGTGCGGCCCCGCACAGGCTGTCGACCACTCTTGGGAGGTACAGAGGCGCTTACCGACAGAATAACAGGAATCCATAGCCTCGTAAAGAGACACAAAAGAAAGCGGCGTAGCCCCTTTACGATTAGGCCACTCGTATCTGTCCATACAGAATTCGGACTTCCCCACTCTTATATACTCCATATCATCCGGACAAAGATCGGCCCTTCCGGAAAGATCGAACTCATACCGTTCTCTTCGCGTCTCCGTACGATTCCCGCAACTGTCGAATGCCGAAAAATACAATGTCGCATTCTTCTGCAACCGTACAGGTTCCTCATACGTTTTCCACTCATCATCATCCTGAAGCTTCCATTGTATTGTACAACTTTTGTCAGCCAGAAGCTTTACCGAAATCGCCTTGCGGTGCAGCCCGCCGGAAGGATCGGCATACACTCTGGGTTTGATGGTATCCTGAAGGCACGGATCGGGAGTATCTTCCGCGATGCTGTCCAGGGCCACAGAGTCCGCTTCCGGCACTTCCGAAGAATCTGAAGCACCGGATGCCGAGTCATCTGTTGCTGAAACGACTGTATCGACGATATCCACCACACGTTTCTTTCCCTTTTCCACCTTCTCCGTTTTCTTGACCTCTGGTGCGGGTTCGGATGTTGAGACATCCGTGCTGTCCTCATTACCCACTGCAGTATCCTCCACCACCAGTCCAGTATCCGAAGAAGAGGTATCGGATAGACTGTCCGGAGAAGAAACCGCAGGTATGGGTGAGGTCACGGAATCGGGTGTACCGGAACTGTTCTGTTCTATTAGGAAATATAACAGTGTACAGAGGACCAGAGCAATGAGCAAAAAAAGAAGGAGTGTTCTCTTTGTGCCGTTGCTGTTCCGTTGCTGCTG
>JBKHHW010000123.1:0-9001 GCA_046538945.1 Chitinispirillaceae bacterium
ATGAAAAAGGAGACGGGTGATAAATCCAATCCTGTCGCCATTTCTCAGGAAGATGCCGGTTACAATGTGATCGTTGCTCTTGATAAGCTTAAAAAGAGGGAAACGGCCAAGCAGGGTCTGGATGACCAAAAGGCGTATTCACTTCCTGCCACAAAGAAGCTTCTGGACTACACGGAAAAATTCCAGCAGAAATTCCCGGAGAGCTCAAACGCCGCGGAAGTGCTTTATCTGGGTGCAAACATCCACTACAGCGCCAAGTCCTATGATAATGCAATCCGGGTCTTTAAGCAGATCACCGAGCAGTATCCAGACGCGAAGATCACTCCCAAAGCTACACGTATGCTGGCGAACAGTTACTCTAACAACAAGCAGTTCGACATGGCTCAGTCAACATACAACCAGCTGCTTTCCTCTACGTCGCAGGATTCAAAGGAGTACGACGAGGTTATAGATCTTGCGGCAGGATCAATGTACAAGGAAGCGGAAGCAATCAAGAAAAAAGGCGATATGGCCGCGGCGGCAGAAGCCTTTAAAACGATTTCGGGCACCTATGCTAATAGTAAAGTTGCAGACAGAGGGTGGTTCGAAGCCGGTGTGTGCTACGAGGAAGCAAAAGAACTGGATCGTGCTGCGGAGACTTTCGAGCAGCTGCCTGTTCAGTTCCCCAAATCCGATCTGCGTGAAAAGGCGTTCGTCAGAGCTGCGAAGAACTATAAGAAAAACAACAAACAGGATAGAGCAGCACAGGTTTATCTGACTGCGGCAAATACTATCACCAAGGCGGAATTTGCAATCCCCAGTCTTTCATCCGCTTCGGAATGCTACCAGGAACTGGAGCAGTACGATATGGCCGGAAAGATGTTCGAGCTTATCTACGAAAGGTACGCGGACGACCCCAAGACTCCGCAGGCTCTGTACAACGCCGGTCTCATTTTCGAAAAGGGCAAGCTCTATCCCAATGCGATCAACGTGTACGAAGCTCTTGCCAAGCGGTATCCCGATAATGAATACGCTGCCGAGGCGTTCTTCTCGATCGGTCTCTGTTATGAAAAGCTTGAGGAGTTCGAGAAGATGGCAGATGTATTTTCAGAGTATGCGGACAAGTATACCGATGATAAATACAAGCAGGTCCAGGCTCTTGTGAAAGGCGGCGATGCCTATTACAACATGGACAAGATGTCTGCTGCGGAAGAGAACTACAAAAAGGCAATAGCGGTTTATGAAAAATATGGTGAAACCAATGATATTAATATCGATCATGTCGGTCAGGCCTACTTCAAGAGTGGAGATATCTACTACAATAGATTCCAGGATATAGAACTTAAGGCCAATAATGAGGGAGCTATGAATAATCTTGTCAAGAAAAAGACAAAAGCTCTCGAACAACCAGCCAAATACTACGCAAAGGCGATCGAGCTTGGAGTTCAGGAATGGACCGTCAGAGGTACCTACATGATCGGTAAGGGTTTCTACGATATGTCCAAAGCGGTCGCTGAGCAGACACTGTTCGGTAATGAGTACGAGCAGGTTGCCGGTAAGATCAAGGTGCTTTCGAGTCTTGAAAAATATTATGACAAGGCAATGGAGTACTTCTACCAGAATATCACCTGGGCCAAAGAACAGAATATAAAGGGTGAATACATTCTGAAGTCCATGGATGCTCTCATGGAAATGGCGTACCTCAAGGGAGATATCTTTGAGGGAGTGGGTAGGACATTTAAAAACTCTCCCATACCTCCTGAACTTTCCGATGAGGAAAAAGAGTATTACATTATGGAGCTGGAGGACAGGTTTCTCAAGAGTCAGGATGCGGCAGTTCCCAAGTACGAGCAGGGTATCCAGGTCGCGGCCGACATCGGTATAGCGAACAGCCCCTGGGTGGAAAAGATGCGCGAAAGGATACGGGAAATCAAGCCTTCTTCGAAGTATGCTGATATGGAAATCAAAGAATGGAAGCTTGAAGATCCGACTCAGGTGGTTGGAGAAGACGGTCAGGTTGTGGAAGCCGAGCCCGTGGATGAGGTGTTTGAGAGAAGCATGGACCGTATCCGGAGAATCATGAACATGAAGATCTCCTTTGAGGATAAGATCAAACAGCTCAACCGTATCCAGATGGAGGCCGAGAGAAACATCGTTCTTGAACAGGAGAAATTAAATGAACTTAAAGCTAAAAAAGGCACCTAAGTATTTGATGAAAGGAGCTGCGTACAATTTAAATTTTTTTCTGATTTGATTAATTTTTCTGTAACAATTTACCATAACCGCACGTTTTGTTTGTTGAAAGGAGTTTCAAATGCAGTTGTACAAGTTTATCGTTGACGGTTTCGTGTCTCCGGGAAGTGCTGCAATGTGGGTCATCCTGTTCCTTCTGTTCGGAGCTATCGGTCTGATTATCGAAAGAACCTGGTACCTTTTCATTAAATGCGGAACTGGAAGTGGCGCTTTTATGAGCGGAATTTCCAAGTATCTCAAAGCCGGTGAGTATGAAAAAGCAATCAAGTATGCTTCTTCACAGAACACTCCTCTTTCCAAAGGTGTGACCGCAATCCTTCAGAATCGCGGAAGAGGCGCCAAGGCAGTTCAGAAAGCAGTTGATGAAGTGTTTCTTACAGAAGCTCCGAAGATCAGCCGTAACATCCCTCTGCTTCCCACTCTTGCCAACCTTGCAACGCTGATGGGACTTCTGGGAACGATTTACGGTCTGATGATCGCCTTCGATGCTATCGCTAACGTTCCCGCCGCTCAGAGAGCACAGGCCCTGGCAACTGGTATTTCCGTGGCTATGTCATCTACTCTGTGGGGACTGATTGCAGCTATTCCTGTACTTCTGGTTCACGGTCTTCTGGCCTCCAAGTCAGACAGACTTCTTGAAGAGCTTGACGAGAAGACATCAAAACTGATTAACCTGGTGGAAGCATAGTCGTTTACCTGAGAGGAAGTTTAAATGGCTAACAAAATCAAAAAACCCCAAACAGAACCACAGGAAATGGATCTGAAGTGTTTCATGAACCTCATGGTGGTTCTGATCCCGATGCTGCTGGTATCTGCAGAGTTTGCAAAAGTAGCTGTCATCGACATCAAACTTCCTGAGAAGAGGGGTTCCCAGACAAAGAGTGCTGTAACCAAGAAGCCCAAGGAAGACAAGAGCAACAAGCTTCTGCTCACCGCAATCATTACCGATTCGGTGGTTACTCTTGGCGCTAAGGGCGGTTTCATGCCCAGTCTGTTCTATAAGGAGTTTCACCGTTACATCACTAAAGATGACGGCCTTGACACTCTGCTGGAATTCACTCCTGGTGAACAGCCAAAGCACCCTTTGAACGGTAGGGAACTGACTGTTCAGGAACGCTATGATATTTATCTGTATACGACTGACGAGGACCGTAATACCATCAATGCCATGTACACCGAGTTCGGTGAGATGCTGACCAATACTGATGGTAATCCGGTTAAATCAGTCAAGGCGGGAGATACGGTGTTCGCACTGACCAATCCCAGAAGGCAGATTGTCGTAAGTGATCCTTCGGAATTCGTAAGCAAACCGCTTTCGGCCTATGATGAGCTCCAGAATCGACTTTTGAAGATAAAGGAGCGCTATGAGGATGCTGATGACGGTGATGATATCATCATCGCTGCCGAAAACGAGGTGATCTACGACAAGATTGTGCAGATTATGGATGCGGCACGTTCTGCCGATTTTCCAAACATATCCATAGCGAAACTGAGAGGTTAACATGGCACACGGAAGATTCAGAAAAAAGCCGGCGAATGCCAGTCTGAACATCACATCCATGATGGATATGTTCACGATCATTCTGGTGTTCTTGCTCAAGAGTTTTTCGGCGGATGGTAGTCTTCTTACCAATGCCGATAACCTGGTGCTTCCCAATTCCGATTCCAAGAAAAAGCCACAGGATGTCAATCTGCAGCTGGCTATTTCAAATGAGATGATTCTCGTTGACAACCAGGCTATCGTGCCCACGGAGGATGTTAGAAAGATATCCAATGAGGAGCATGATCCTGTTGCCAAGAAACTTGAGGACAAGCTCAAGTCCTGTCTTTCCCAGGAGGAGGAGATGGTTCGGCTTGGCGCTCTTAACGAGGTTCAGGGAAAGATTGTGATTCAGGTTGACAAGAATATCGATTTCGATGTCCTTTTCAAAATCATGAATACCTGCGGCAAAGTCGGTTATAATGACATGAATTTTGCAGTTATGGAAAGGGAAGGCTAACTGTGAAGTATAAGATCCTTATTAAAAAATGTGAGGACCCCCAGCGAGCTTCCCGAATTGCTGAGGAAGTCGCCCGCTGGTCCGGAAGCACGGCTCAGGTTGTGTACAATGCTGTCACACAGAAAGCCATTTGCATCCGGAAGGAAGCGGACGAAGACGAAGCAAGAAGGTTGCAAGCTCAATTCAGCGCCATCGGTGCTGAGGTGGAACTCGTTTCACTCGCAAGCGTCGCTGCCGCGCCCGCTGCAATGCAGAGTAAGGCTGCACCAGCGCCGGCCGGTGATGATGATGACGATGATGACGAGGAGCCTGGGAGAGTTCTGACTGATGCTGAGTACGCTCAGATGCTCAAACAGCGCGGAGATATTTTCCAGATGGACAAGGATCGCCGCCTGAGCATCATAGAAGCAGTTGCTCTGATCCTGGCGATCGGAGCCGGTATCTGGCTCAGCACTCAGAAAATTGTCACTGTCGCCACCGATTTCTTCGAAAAGCTTCCTGAAGAGAGAACTGCCAGGCTGGTGAAGTCCGAGGAAGTCGAAGCTACTTTGAAGAAAAAGGAAGAAAAGAAGGAAGAAGAGGTCAAAACCGACCAAAAGAAACTCAAGCCCCAAAAGAACAAGGGTAAGGGAGGTATGACTGGCGGCGGTGGAGATCCCAGAGCCCGTGTTACCAAAAAGGGTGTGCTCGGAATCGTCTCCGGACAGATCAAAGGTAAATCGGTTGCTTCCGCGGATATTTTCGGTAAAGGTGGATTCGCTTCCGATATAGACGCGGTTCTCTCCGGAGTCGGAGGTCTGAAGTCCGGAGGTGACGGTGGTGTCGGACGCAAGGGTGTTGCCGGTATCGGGTATGGTTCCGGTTACGGCAGCGGCTTCGGCGGCAGCGGCGGTGGTGTCGACGACCTTATCGGCGACCTCATGGGCGGCGGCGGTGGTGGTCTTGACCTTAAGAAACGTGGTGAACTGAAGGTTACTTCACCCAACTTCCTCAAAGGTGGAGCACTTACCGGAGGTAGAAGCAGAGCCAGTATCATGCGTGTTGTTATGCAGAACATTGCTGCTCTGCGGTACGCCTACAACAGACGCCTTCGCGAAAAACCGGGTCTTGGCGGTAAGATTACTGTCAAGTTCGCCATCGACGAATTCGGAAAGGTGATTTTCGCCAAGGTCGTTGAATCCTCGATAGGGGATTCGCAGTTGGAGAATACGGTGGTTAGAAGGGTAAGAAGCTGGGCTTTCGGGAAAATCGACAAACCCGGTGACGTTACGGAAGTTGTGTATCCGTTCGTCTTCTCCCAGTGATTTTGGAAGAATTTTCTTGCACTTGATAACCCGGATTAGTATAATAGTAATTCAATATAAAGATGCGCCTGGCTTTTAGGGCGCATCTTTGTTTACAACTGTTTCTGGATCAAATCGTATTTCAATGGAGGATCAGT
Source organism: Chitinispirillaceae bacterium (assembly GCA_046538945.1). Taxonomy (GTDB): domain Bacteria; phylum Fibrobacterota; class Chitinivibrionia; order Chitinivibrionales; family Chitinispirillaceae; genus JAEZKC01. Next base: position 5,674 of record JBKHHW010000123.1, read on the forward strand.
TATGAATAAGGCGTTGTCGCTTATACTTGCAGCCGGTTTTGTCATCGGCAGTTATGCTACAGACGCACGTACAGTGGTGATGGGAAGAAGTGATGCTTTCTATCGCGACGAAGTCAGCGTTTTCAGAAACCCCGCGGATATCAGCCTTTATCCCAATCTGGTGTACGGATCTTATGGCGTGTATCTGCCCCAGCCCAACCAGTCAAACGATGGCTATGCGGCTTTGAGACGTACCAATACTGATCCTGTAGATCCGTTTTTCGGTGCTTTCGTCTCCCAGAAATTGAGCGATCAGGAGAAGGGCCCTATGGTTTCCTTCGGTGCTGTTTTCAACAGACGCGATCCCATGCTTTCTCTTCTCATGGAAGAGAGTGCAGCTCTTTTGGAGCCTGTAGGTAAGGTTGATCTCGTTTTCGGGTACAATCTGGGAAATGGAATCGCATTGGGGTTGGGTGGATACGGAGCAACTCAGAGAGTGGTTGACAACAGTGATGTCACAGCTCAGACAAGCGTATATAAAGGTACAGCCGGTCTGAACTGGGACTTGGGCCAGGGGCTCAGCTTCGAAGCGTCTGCAAACGGCGGTATGCTCAGAGCGAAGGATTCCGTAGAAACCGTAAGCGATGGCGACTACTTTTTTCGTGGTGACCTGCGTTTCTTTTCCGCTGTGCCCTCTATTAATGGCGCATTCGTACCACAGGCTACATTGCAGTTTGTGAATATAGGCAGGAGAAGCCTGATGGATGTTGACGGCGGTATCGGTCTCAATATAAATATTGACCGCGGTTTCTTTTTCACCGGACTTGAGGGTCTCTATTCTCAGGAAGATGAAACTGACAACAGCATTCAATCGATCGGTGCAAGAGTCAGTTTTGGTATCGAGCGCAATATTATCTGGGACTGGTTCCTGATCAGGGTCGGCGGTCAGAAAGAAATCAGATACGAGACAGAAGGACCCGACAAGGGACGGTGGATAGAAAATGCTCCATCTGACGGTTCCGATGGCGACCTGGTCGGACTCGGATTCGGTATCAATATCGACAACAAGTTCCGTGCGGACTTTGTCGCTGCCGAGGATATCGCCTATACCTTCACCAATCTTATAAGCGGTCCTCAGCACCACCTCTTCAGCAGAGTAAGTGCAACCTACAATTTCTGATTGAAGCGTTCTTTTCAATGAATACAGCGGATGGTACCCTGGGGTATCATCCGTTTTTTTGTCAGACGGAATTCTAACCAATCGATGAAGTGCAATGGAATTCCGGGCTTGGCACAAAATATATTCCAATTAACCCTGTAATTGTCATCAAAACCCAATCCTTTCTTTATGAAACCGGGTTGATTATTTCAGGATTCTGTGATACTATAAAAGTTGTTGCTTTTGGAGTTGAATTATGATGTTCCGATTGCGGTTTTGCATGGTTTTACTGCCTTTCTTTCTGTTTTTGTGTTCGTGCGCGAGTGAAAAAGAGGAGGTTATCCGTCAGAAGCTGGATGTCGTATTGAACGATGATCTGGAAGCTATTGTGGACGGCGTGTCCGAAAAGGGGCTGATCGAAAAGCCGTATTTTGAGATGATTGAGTATCAAACGTATGATGAAGGGGCCTATATCAGAAGGGCTGTTGTCGATTTCTACTTTCTTAGAACCGTCAAAAGGAAAATAAGACGCAAGTACAGATATCACGGTCAGATGGGTATGTGGGACCGATACTTTAATACTTATCTTCCGATCACGCCGCAGACCGATGAGAATGAAAACTGAGCTGATCATACTACTGTTTTCTCCTCTTTTACTTCTGGCTTCGCCAAAATTGCCTGATGACATGCACGCATGGGCTATGTCCAGTATCGATTGCGTCTTCAGAGAGGATTACCGCAATGCCGAAGAGCAGGCACGGAAGATAGTCAGAAAGTATCCGGATCATCCTGCTGGTTACTTTTTCATGGCAGCGGTTCTGGATTCCTGGATGTTGCGCTTCCAGACCAGTGAAAAGGAATCCGATTTTTACAGATACTGTGACATGGCGATCGAGAAAGGGGAGAAGCTTCTCTCCGACGATCCCTCCAACGATTGGGCCCGGTTTTTCATTGGAGGTGCAGACGGGTTCAAAGGGACTTATGAAGCGCGGTATGAGCGCTACATCACCGCATTCCGTCTAGGCTGGAAGGGTGTTTCTCTTCTGATGGAAATGGCATCCTCGGGCAGCGAAATAGTGGATATTCAGTTCGGTATCGGCAGCTATGATTACTGGCGCAGCGCCATGATGAAAATGCTGTGGTGGATGCCGGGAGTGGATGACAAGCGGTCGCAGGGGATAAAGAAGCTGCGCAATGTCATGCATAACGGGGTTTACACTAAAACTGCCGCCGCCATGGGTCTGATTGATATCTACAATAATGAGAAACGGTACTCGGAGGCTCTTGAGCTTGCGGCCGTTATGATTAAAGAGCACCCCCGGGCGCTTGTATTCTACTGGGGGAGGGCCAAAGCACTTACGGGGCTTGGCAACCATGAAGACGCGGTCAGGGTTTACAGATATATTCTTTCCAGGGTCGAGTCCGATGCTCTGAACAACCATTATAATGCAGTGGTATGCAGGCTGGCCATAGCAAAGAATCTCATGGAAGAGAAGAATTACGATCAGGCCCTCAGGGAACTTAACACTATCAGGAGTTACTCTCTGGACGGTACTGTAAAGAAGCGGCTGGATAAGCAGCTCAAGGAAGCCAATAATCTCAGAAAAGAGGCGTCCCGCGGCAGGTAGCGTCTCTCCCGTATTGCACCTCCTGCCAGCGGATTTTATTTTGTGTTCATCGCCGAGATAGCTCAGTTGGTAGAGCAACTGATTCGTAATCAGTAGGTCGGCAGTTCGAGTCTGCTTCTCGGCTTTAAAGTTTCGGCTCCGGGGTCTTTGAGAGAAGATTTCCCCGGGGCCTTTTTTGTTTTTCCGTCCGGGTCTACCATCAGTTTGCGTCGTGAAGCTCCGATCTTCAGAATATGTGAGAAATTCAAAGTCAGTTTGCTTGGATATGCAGAATGTTAAAGATTTCAGGAGCGGATGGGTCTGTTTCAACTGGGCGTTTTTGACATAATGGGCTCTGAGAAAGGTTAATATGAAATATTTCAAAATGCAATGGAATTCTGTTTGTGAAGGCAATCCGGAAACAATTAGAGACTATTTTCGCACACAGTTGGATCGGGTTGAAATTGTGGGCTCACAGGGGTGCAATGGCGTATATTCATGGTGGCGGGTGCGATGTCCCTTTCCTCCTTTTGGGTTTAATTTTTTTATGGACAGAGGAAAATATAACAGGACGACCACCCGC
>JBKHHW010000124.1:0-8966 GCA_046538945.1 Chitinispirillaceae bacterium
AGGCGGCACCTTTAAAATAGAAGAGACCTGCAATGAGAGTGCGGGTCTTTTTTTTGTGGTGTGCCCGGCAGGGCGCACCCGCTTGACGGTAACGGGGAAACGTTCCCCGGAGGTGAGTCATTGAGCTATCACAATTTCACCTCCGGGGAACAGATTTGACCCTCTTTCAACACAAACGTATTTTTTCCCCCAAGGTGATGGGGTTCCACCTTTAACTGCCTCCTATTGGCTGATGACTCCTACTTGAGATCAATTCCGGCAGGAGTCCTCTCATGGCCCTATCCTTCACCACTGTTTCCTCCTTCTTTCTTACCGCACCTCATTCGGAGGTCGCTTGTGCCGTTTAATCTGACACTGGTACTTATCCTTATTGGCGGATGGCTGTTCGGAAAGTTTTTCGGCAGAATAGCCCTTCCTTCTGTTCTGGGAATGGTGGTCTGGGGTATCTGTATAGGACTTTTATGGCACGATGATCTTCCGCCCATTCTGTTCGAACTTGAACCGTTTCTCAAGTCATCTGCTCTCATTGTCATTCTTCTCCGGGCGGGATTAGGGATCAACAAGAGCACTCTGCAGAAAGCGGGTAGAACTGCGGTTCTGATCGCTTTTGTACCTGCCATTCTGGAAGGAACCGTGCTTACAGTTCTCTTCCATTTTTTGTTCCGTTTCGATTGGGCCATTGCCGGTCTGACCGGATTCATGCTTGCGGCGGTTTCTCCTGCGGTAATCGTTCCATCCATGCTGCATCTTAAGGATCGGGGCTATGGGAGAAAGAATGAGGTGCCTACCATTGTTCTGGCGGGAGCGAGTGTTGATGATGTTTTTGCCATCACTATTTTTTCACTGTTTTTGCAGGCAGCTACTGCAGGGAACATTGCCCTGGGGGAGGCGCTTCTGACAGTTCCAGTTGCTTTGGTGACAGGTATTCTCTCAGGGGTAGTGGTTGGCTTTCTTCTAATGTGGCTTTTTCGAAAGAACTATACACGCATCAGAGCTACTGAAAAGGCGCTGATTCTGCTGATGATTTCTGTAGTGCTTGTTCAGGTAGGGGACTGGATTCACAGCGCTTCTCTTCTGGGGGTGATGACCGTAGGGTTTATCCTCCTGGAGAAAGAGGAGAGGGTAGCCCATGAGTTGTCCGGTAAGCTTTCCAAGCTGTGGGTGGCGGCGGAAATATTACTTTTTGTTCTGATTGGCATTTCGGTGGATCCCGAGGTGGCTTTGGGTGCAGGTCTTCGGGGTCTTATCGTCATAACTGTCGGTCTGCTGTTTAGGTCCTTTGGAGTGTTAATCTCCACGTCATGGTCCGATCTCACTTTGAAAGAGCGGATTTTCTGCGTGGTCGCCTATCTGCCCAAAGCTACAGTGCAGGCTGCTCTGGGCGGGGTGGCTCTTTCCCTGGGGATAGAGCACGGAGATACTATTCTGGCTGTTGCGGTTTTATCAATAATGTTTACAGCGCCGCTAGGTTTAATCGGTATTAAGTATTTCGGAAGGCGCTTTTTATCGATGGATATTTCCGGTTCGGAAAAACAGGCATGAGGTTGGGATTTGAATGTTTGCCCCGGAGGTGAATTGGTGTTGTATCCCCAAATCACCTCCGGGGAATTCTCCACGTGAGGCCATGTTTATCGGTAATTTCAGGACTGGGTTCGGGATAGTAGGTCGGAATACTGATATTGGCCGTATTGGCTCCCAATATGTCCTGCCGGTTTAGCGTGGATGCCGTATGTGAATCGATTAAAATGTGTAGATCCTTAAGACTGGTCTGTTAAGACATATTTAGATCATAGCGGACTTTTGTGATAGGTGTCATTCGCTCGGACCGGGCTGGAGAATCACTTATATAAGCAGGCTGTCAGTTTGAAACCGATACCTGGAGGCTCGACTGGGGGGGGTAACTGTCTGATTTTATGGTGGTTATGAGAAAACGGGTGAGTTGTACCCCGGAGGTGAAATGTTGTTGCAGCAAAAAGTTACCTCCGGGGAATCGCGATCCGAAAGGGTCGTTTCAGAGGAGAGGAGCTGTACCAAAGAACTGATCTTTTCCGGGAAATCCTCCAGGCCAACCCACCATTACCCCGGAGGTACATCAGTGATAATTCACCTCCGGGGTCCTTTCCGCTCCCGCTGCCTTCTCCCACCCAAATCAGAACCGTAGTGGCGACCACTCGTGACCGCACTCCCTGCATCTACTCACTGGATGGCTCTGGAATCCCAGAATCGTCTTCTTCACGCTCTCTATCTTTTCAGAGTCGCACTGAGGACAGAAGCTGGAGCAGCAGTCCTTTTCTTCCGCATCCTTCGCCTTTAGAATCTCAAGTGCCTTCTTTCTGTCCTCCTCCTTTACCTTCAGTACCACTCCGCCCAGAGCATAACTGTAAAGTGGATTGGCCAGCACGGTGTTTTCATTCTCCATCGTAACCTCTATCCCTTCACTCTCCAGACGCACCTTGGTCATGAGGGCGTGCACATACATGGAATAGGTGGCGATAATGATAAAATTTGTATTTTGAGTCATCTGTTACACTTCTTTTCTTGGAATTTGATCATTTTCCGGTGACAGACTTTCGCTTCTTCACCGGTTTCTGTTTCGGACCATTCTTCTTATTTGCTTTTTCCCGATTTCCCAGAAAGCTCTTCAGGTATTTAGCAGTATGTGAGACCTCGTGTTTCTTCTCTATAAGCTCCCAGGGAGAGCCCTGGGCCACGATCGTTCCGCCGTTCTCGCCTCCCTCGGGGCCAAGATCGATTACCCAGTCCGCTTCGGCAATAACGTCCGGATCGTGCTCGATTACCACGACGCTGTTGCCGGCGTCAACCAGACGGTGCAGCACTTTGATCAGCATCTCCGTATCGGCCATGTGAAGTCCGATGGTGGGTTCGTCAAGCACATACAGAGTACGCATGTTTTTCTCACCACCCCTGGACCTCTTCTGACCCGATCGTCCCAGTTCCGTGACCAGCTTTATCCGCTGGGCTTCACCGCCGCTCAGAGCGGGACTCTGCTGTCCCAGAGATAGGTAGCCCAGTCCCACATCCTGAAGCAATTTAAGATCGGAATAGATCTTTTTATGCGACGAAAAGAACTCCACCGCCTCATCCACGCTCATCCGGAGGACATCTCCGATCGATTTTCCCTTGAAAAGAATCGACAGAGTCTCCTGATTGAAACGGGCTCCGTTGCACACATCACAGGGCACGCTCACGTTTGGAAGAAAGCTCATCTCGATTTTGCGCATTCCCTGACCGTCACACCCCTTGCAGCGCCCACCCTCCACATTGAAAGAGAATCTGCTGGGGGAATATCCCCTCATCATCGCTTCCGGAGTTTTGGCGAACAGTTTGCGGATGTGATCCCAGAATCCTACGTATGTTGCGGGGCATGATCGCGGAGTTTTACCGATAGGCCGCTGATCCACCTCCAGAACCCGGTCGATACTTTCATATCCGGTGATATTCTTACAACCTCTCAAGGGAATCGGTGTTCCAGACTTTTTACCTTTCCTTGAGGTAAGCGCTTTCAGGTTATCATACAGAATATCTCTTATCAGTGTGCTTTTACCAGAACCGCTCACACCGGTAACCGCCACCAGCCTTCCTATCGGTATTGAAACATCGACACATTTCAGATTGTGAAGACCGGCTTTGGAAATATCGATAGCAGTACCTTTGCCGGGATGCTTGCGCACTTTGGAATGATGGTGTTTGAGCGGATCTCTCAAAAACTGCCCAGTTACGGAGTGGGAACTTTTGATCAGATCCTTAAGCGTGCCCGCCACCAGAATTTCTCCGCCCCTCACCCCACCTTTGGGTCCCAGATCTATTATGTGTTCAGCTCTGCGGATGGTCTCCTCATCATGCTCGACCACTACAACCGTATTCCCCTTGTTTTTGAGAGAAGCGAGGGTGTTGAGAAGCATGTCGTTATCCCTGGGGTGAAGACCTATGGTAGGTTCGTCAAGAATGTAGCATACTCCGCGCAGATTTGATCCCAGCTGGGAAGCAAGGCGTATCCGCTGAGCTTCACCGCCGCTGAGGGTCGGAGCAGCCCTGTCAAGAGACAGATAACCCAGGCCCACACTCTTCAGAAATGACAGCCTGGATAGAAGTTCAGTGACAATATCACGGGCAATCTCCTCTTCGCGTTTTGTCCATTCGATCTGCCTGACCTGTTCAGATGCCTGTGCGATTGTAAAATCCGTATAATCAGAAATGGATTTGGATCTGAAAAGCACCGCAAGGACTTCCGGGCGTAGTCGTTTCCCACCGCAGCTTGAACACTCCTGTTCACTTCCCTCATACCAATCGTTCCAGAAGATCTCCTCCCCGGTCTGCTCCTCATCGAAGCCGGCCAGTTCAAGACCGGTTCCGAAACAATCGGGACACCAGCCGTGTTTCGAGTTGTAGGAGAACATTCGAGGGTCAAGCTCCTGAAAACTTCTGGAACACTCCGGACATGTTCTCTGCGTGGAGTAGAGTCGTGTGCTGCCTTTACCTCTGCCTTTTATGACTGCTTTAACCGTACCCCCTCCATGTTCGAGTGCGGCCGCGAGAAAATCGCGCAGCTCTTTTTCCGTTTCGGCTGAAACTTTACACTCCCCAACCGGCAGCTCGATAGTGTGTTCTTTGTACCTGTCCAGTTTGGGCCAGGGGCTGGTCGGAACTTTCTTGCCGTCCACGTACAAAAAATCAAAACCCTTCTGTGATGCCCAGGCGGCCAGTTCCTTGTAGATTCCCTTTCGTGCCGAGACTAGAGGAGAAACGAGTTCAAGGGTCTGCCCTTTGTACGATTTCATCATGGAGGCGATGATCGAATCGGGAGACCTGCTTTCTATGGGCACCATGCACTGAGGGCAGTGCTGTGTTCCCAGTTTCACGAATAGAAGCCTGAGGTAATGGTATATTTCAGTCACCGTAGCTACCGTGCTCTTGCGCCCACCGCGGCTTGTGCGCTGCTCGATCGCTACCGTGGGAGGAACGCCTGCGATCGAATCCACATCAGGGCGGGAAGAGGGTTGTACGAATTGACGCGCGTAAGCATTGAGAGACTCCAGATACCTGCGCTGACCCTCCGCGAAAAGAATGTCGAACGCCACAGTACTTTTCCCACTCCCGCTCACTCCCGTTATCACAGTGAATGATGAGCGGGGGATATCGAGGCTGATATTCTTGAGGTTGTGTTCACGCGCATTGCGTATGGCGATTCCTTCGGAGAAAGGAGTGGCAGTCAAGGATATCACATTTTTATCGGGAACGGATACTTCAACCAGGTGAGATTCTTTCAATGCTCTTCCTGTATGACTTTCTTCACATGAGGCAATCTGTTCCGGTGTGCCCGTACACACTACGAATCCGCCTTTGTCACCGCCTTCGGGACCCAGGTCAATAATCCAGTCCGATGCGAGAATGCAGTCGATGTTATGTTCGATGATGACTGCGCTGTGTCCGGCCTCCACCAGCTTCCGGAACGCTTTCATAAGAACGGAAATATCCTTGAAATGCAGACCCGTTGTGGGTTCATCAAACAGAAAAAGGGTTCCTTCTTCTACTCTTCCCGATCCGGTCGAGGCGAGGTGACCGGCGAGCTTGAGCCGCTGCGCTTCTCCGCCGCTCAGCGTTGGAACAGGCTGCCCCAGTTTGATGTAGGATAATCCCACTTCTGAGAGTGGTTCGAGACGACGCAGAATAGCGTGATTTTCACCGAAAAAACCGCACGATTCTTCGACTGTCAAATCAAGCACTTCTGAAAAGGAGAGTCTCCTTCCGTCACTACCGTTAACTTTGACCTCGAGGACTTCCGACCGGAAGCGTTTACCGTCACAATCAGCGCACCGGATGTAGACATCGCTGAGAAACTGCATCTCGACGTGCTCGAAACCGTTACCGCCGCAGGTGGGGCAGCGCCCGTTTCCCGAGTTGAAGCTGAATGTGCCTGCCGTGTATCCTCTCTCACGTGAGAGGTCCTGTTCCGCAAAGAGCTTTCTTATGGGGTCAAGCGCACCCACGTAGCTTGCCGGATTGGATCTGGTTGTTTTCCCGATCGGGTTCTGATCCACCATCACGATATCGGAAATATGCTGGTGCCCTCTGATTTCTTTATGGTTACCCGGTTGCTCAACCGGCTTTGCTTTCAATGATCGGATACCGTTATAGAGAATATCCTGAATGAGGGTGCTCTTGCCGGAACCACTCACACCTGTAACGCATACCAGGTGATTTAGTGGAATCGACACATCGATGGTTTTTAAGTTATGTTCCTCCGCCCCGATTATTTCTATCGTCCTGGTCGACTTTTTGGGTACTTTCCGGGTTGTGACATCCACAGAACTCAATTTACCGCTAAGATAAGGTGCAGTTTGAGAATCTTTGGCTTTGAGTATCTGATGCAGCGGACCCTGAAAAACAATCTGCCCTCCATGCTCTCCCGGACCGGGACCCATGTCGATCACGTAATCGGCGGCTTTGATCACGTCTGGATCATGCTCCACCACGACGAGGCTGTTGCCCGCATCCCGCAGCCTGTGCAGAACCTTTATCAGTCGGCCGATATCGCGGGGATGAAGTCCAATGCTGGGTTCGTCAAGAACAAAGAGTGTGTTCACAAGACAGGTCCCCAGTGCTGTGGTGAGGTTTATTCTCTGTACCTCTCCACCGCTGAGAGTGCGGGACTGACGATCGAGAGTAAGATATCCCAGTCCTACTTCGTTGAGGTATTCCAGTCGGCTTTTAATTTCCTTAATGACCAGCTCCGCTGCTTCATCGAGATCACTTTTTTTGGAGAACGATTCGAAAAACGCCACACACTCGCTTATGGGAAGCTGCATCAGGTCATGAATCGAATAGGGACCGACCTTCCACAGAAGAACCTCTGGTTTGAGTCGCGCACCGTTACAATCCGGGCAGAGGTGGTAGCTGCGGTAGCGCGAAAGAAGTACTCTGATGTGCATTTTATAGCTTTTGCTCTCAAGCCATTCGAAAAAGCGTTTCACACCATACCATTTGCCGTCTTCCCAGCGTCCTTCACCTTCCAGAACCCACTCTTTTTGCGCTTTAGTCAGTTTGTTCCAGGGCTTATCAAGCGGTATCCCCCTTTTGCGGGCAAACTGCTCCATCTCCTCCTGGCACTCGCGGTAGCTTTCCGTCTGCCACGGTCTGATTGCTCCCTGCGAAAGAGAAAGCGAAGGGTCCGGTATCACGAGAGAGTAGTCGATGCCTATCACCCGGCCGAATCCGCGGCAGGTTTCACAAGCACCCAGAGGCGAATTAAACGAGAAGAGGCTCGGCGAAGGAACGCTGTAGCTGATATCGCACTCTGCGCAGTGAAGTCCGGAAGAGAAGTGTTGGGGGGAATGGGCGTTACCCGACGAATCGGTGGAATAGATACTTACCTTTCCGCTTCCCGCCTGCAGCGCCTGCTCGAGGTCTTCCACGATTCTGTCGCGGTTATCGGGACTGACTGTCACTCTGTCCTGAATCACCTCTATGAGCGAATCGCTTTTGGATAAAATGCGGGTGTATCCCTTCGATTCCAGAATATCCAGAATCTCCTGCCCGGAAAAATTTGCGGGAACAGCGATTTTGAAAGTGATCAGAACAGGATTTTTGTTCTGTGAATCATTCAGAAGCGTCTTAAGTATTGATTCTGCGCTCTCCTGTCTTATTTCCTGACCGCAGCTTCTGCAGAAAAGGCGGGCGCAGCGGGAGAAGAGAAGTTTCAGGTGATCATTGAGTTCGGTCATGGTCCCCACGGTGGAACGTGAGGTGCGCACCGGATTGGTCTGGTCGATGGCAATGGATGGCGGTATTCCGTCGATTTTTTCCACAGCCGGCTTGTCCATTCTTTCCAAAAACTGCCGTGCATAGGAGGAAAACGTCTCCACGTACCTGCGCTGCCCTTCGGCGTAGATCGTATCGAATGCCAGGGATGATTTCCCGGAGCCGCTCACTCCGGTGATTACTACCAGCTTATTCAGAGGGAGCTTGAGGGAGAGGTCTTTGAGATTGTTCTGATTAGCCCCTTCAATGGTGATAAAGCCCCCGGAGGGACTGGTTTTTCTGCTTTTCTTCTTCATTTCTTCTCTTGTTCGGACGTTCTGAATATTTCTGAATGGTCGAATATTAAGTACGGATATGTAATAAGGACTGGGGTGTGAAAATACCATCGGGGAGGGTCGGGGAGAAAGATCGTGGGAAATGAACCGAATAGCAAACGGCGAATAGCGAAGTGAAGAAACAAATGTACGCTCTTTCTCCTTCCTACTTGTTCGATCAATAATAATATGCTAAGATATGTATCTCAATTCCCGGGACATCGGCACCAGGTAAAAAAATGGTTGAACATTATTTCGGATATGCTCGCTTCAGACTGTTGGATAGAGCATCAGAGGTCATCAAACTCCGTATAACCGAGATTAATTCACAACTGAGTGCTCTTGCCGGTTGGAGTCCGGGCCAGGTGTTGTCTTTTGATGGGAAAACGGATACCGTTGAAACGGGCAGCGATATCAACTGGTTCGTAATTCTTGCAGAAATTGCCGATAAGGGCCGGGATTGGTTTGAAGAGAGATACTACCCTTCGTTGAAAAAGAACCTGCAGTTAAGGGCTCATTTCCCTCAAGAGAATGAATTCGTACTTTTTGCCAATGAGATTTCCAGTATTACAAGACTACTCTCCGACAATGAGCACCAGGTTCGAAAGATCGATGCAGCAGAAATTCAGCTTAAAAATCAAGAGAACGAGGAACCCTATACTGGTATTACTGAACGTAAAGAACAGGAGGAGATGCTTCGGAAGAGCGAAGAAAGATTTCGGCTTTTAGCTGAAAATGCCAGGGATCTCATTTTTCGGATCAGATTGCAGCCTAAGCGGGAATTTGAATATGTGAGTCCTTCTTCTGTTTATTTTACAGGATATACTCCCGAGGAGCATTATGAAGATCCGTCTCTAAGTGAAAAAATAGTCC
>JBKHHW010000125.1:0-8929 GCA_046538945.1 Chitinispirillaceae bacterium
TGGCAGAGTGAAGACGATTTTCAGTCCCTTGCCCCTGCCCCCGGATTCTGCCCTGATCCAGCCACCGTGATAGGCCACGATCCTCTGGGCCAGAGCCAGTCCTACCCCCGCCCCCTCGGTTCCGGGGTCAAGCTTGGTGAATATGCCGAATATGCGGTTTTTGTATTTGGGATCTATTCCCATGCCGTTGTCTTCTATATAAAATACAGTTTCATCTTTTTCTTTGTATCTGCCGAAGCGGATAAGCGGCTGTTTCTGATCACCCATGAATTTAATGGAATTTTCCAATAGGTTCTCGACAAGCTCCAGAAGTTCGGACCTGTTACCGTGCACAAGCGGCATATCGGGATCTGTGCTGATCTCGATCCCGCGCTCTTCAATCATTTTTTTGTGCTTATCCACCGCGGCCTGGACTATGCTGCTAAAGGGGATGTCTTCGGCTTCCTCCGTTGCCCTACCCACCCGGGTGAGCTCGATAAGCCCCTCAAGTAATTTCTGCATGGTATCCGTTGCGCTCTGTATAAGCAGAAGGTCCTGATGAAGCGCCCGGATATCCCCCTCCGCCGCTTCTTCCTCCAGATAGCCCAGAAAGCCTCTGATGGTGATTAGCGGGGTTTTGAGCTCGTGTGAAATGGTGTAGGCATACCGCTCCAGCTCAGCATTTTTGGCTTCCAGTTCCTCTATGAGCTTGTCCCGTTCCGCCATGGCATTCTTTAGTTGAGTGATATCTGTGGCGATCGCTTCCACGGCAATGGGATGACTCTGCTCATCTCTGACAAGTACCGGCCGGAGATGAATCCATCGCTTTTTTCCCGATTTGCTGATTATGAGAAATTCGTAGACCGGTTCCACCTCCCCGTTAGTGAAATTGTCGAACATCTTCTCGTAGTACCCCGCCCATTCCGGATCCACCAGATCTTTAAGAAGGTGCGGGCGGGAATAGAAATCCTCGACCGAATATCCGGTAAGGGCCGATGCGGCAGGACTCACATACTCGTAGTTTTCATGGGGAAGAGTGATCCTGAACACCATATCGCGCGCATTTTCGGTAAGCCTGCGGTAGCGCTCCTCTGATGCCTTCAGCCGTCTGCGGCTTTTTCCCGCTTTGTGAAAAGAAAAGAGCGCCAGGGCGAGCAGTATTGAAGCGAAAAGGGATGCGGAAATATTCAGCAGCAGACGGATGAAGTTGTTGTTGTGCAGCCGGGCGATCTCACCTGTAATAGCAGAGTAAACGGTAATCGACCACAGTGTCCCCATTATGTTTCTTTTTTCCGATATATGAGGACCCGAGAAAGCACTTCCGGGGGTGCTGAAAACATCAACCTGACCCACTTTGAAACTCACCTCGAATCCGGCCGGGAGAGTTACGGAGACAGTGGACTGAATAATGTCGCTCAGAAAAAGCAGGCCCACCACCGCATTCGAACCCGCCGTTTTGCCGTTGCTTTCCGGAACCGGAACAAGAATTCCATGTACGATCTGCTCTGTTGGTATCCGGAAAGGTTCGGTGGTGACCGATTCGTTCAATTTTTCATTCATGTGCTCCACATACTGTTTGCGGTCCAGAATGCCCAGGCCATGAGGCTCTTCCGGAACCGAAAGAACTATTCTTCCTGAAGTATCCACAAAGCCGATACTTTCAAATGACGATTCCCTGGACATGATTCCCTGCGCATCATGAAGAAAACGTTGGTAGGCATCGGGAGTCCGCGGTCGGAGGACATCGGAGAGGTGCGTTAAATCCTTTGCTCTTTCATAGTAGATGAGTCCGAGCCTGATAAACATCCGCTGAGCAGCCTGCTGAGCTCTGTCCCGGTTCATTCCAAAAATCAAAGATCTGGTGTTATGCCAGGCCCACAGGTTACCCCCTGCCAGAATCAGGAAAATCAGTATCGGCAGCAGCCAGAACAGGAATCGGTGACTGGTGATTCGGTTTAACGTTTTCTTCACCCCTTAACCCTTCTGTACAAATCGGGCCACTTTTCTGCCGAGACTTCGGATCAGATGATGGGAGTGATGTTCCAGTGGATCCAGTAGTTCACGGTATCCAGAATCTGCTGCCTGAACTGTGAATAGTCAACCGGCTTCACAAGAAAGCTGTTGGCGTGAAAAGTATAGGCTCCCACCACATCTGGCTCCGCCATGGAACTGGTCAGAACGACTACAGGTATGTCGTAGAAGCTCTCACTCGTTTTAACCTCCCGTAAAACCTCCAGCCCGTCCATTCTGGGCAGCCTCAGATCCAGAAGCATGAGTCTGGGGCGGGGGTGAGCCGCGGGACCGGCATAGTCTCGCCGTCCATGGAGAAAATCGAGCGCATCCTCACCGTCGGAAACGTGCACCAGGGTGCTCTTGCTCTCCGACTGCGCCAGAGCTCTCTTGACCAGAAGCGCATGGCTCTCGTTGTCCTCAACCAGAAGAATAAGGTGGTTTTCCTGATCCACATTCGCCTCTCTCAATACTGCATGGCAATTTTCCCATCACAAGAGAAGTGTATGCAAAATGCGGTCCAACCGGGGGCGGGCGGGGAAAAAAGTAGAGAAGATCGAATCTGACAGCACATTTTGTTTCGATTAAACCAATCGATTTCCAACTCTCGGCCTCTGCACTGAGGCTCCAAAAACACACCGGAGGTGCTGGATCAATCCGTCACTGTCCGCACCGGGGGGCAGGTAAGCTGCTGTTCTTTAGCCGCTTGATGTCGTGCCGAAGTTATCCGTGCTTCGGTTTGATGCAGAGTACTTTTTGGCCAACGATGGCTAGGGCCTGAGCGAGACTGCAGCAGAGAGTGGACTTCCCTACCCCGCCTTTGTTTTTCACGAAGGATAAGACTACTATGAGTCTTCCTGTATTAATGCGTGTTAACATATATTAATACACATTAACACGAACACGAGCAAAAGAGAACAGGTGGCGCTCTTCCGTTTCTCGGTTATCGGCTCGCTTATTTCAGGAGAACTCTGCCACGGAGACCTGAAAAAACGTATCCGGGACTGAGCTGCAGGCGATACCACATCCCTTACAGCTACAAAACCCGCATTGCCGTTGTGTAGGCGATCATCTTCTTAAGCGGGGGCTGTCCTACAAGTGCCGTGGCCAGATAGTCGCAGGAATCGAAAAGGCTGTTGTGAAGAAGCCTTGATAGCATTGTCCATAAAACTTACCTGTTTTTCTGCGGTATATGAGCAAAAAGCTCAATGGATATTTGTTATTTTCCGGTATTTTCCGTTGTCGGCTGTTTTATTTTCATCACAAAAACAAACTCTACATAGTAACTTCGGGTTATACAAAGAAACAGACAAAGACAGAAATGCGTGAAATCGAACGGGCGTTGCGTTTAATGCATGAAGTGGCAAGGGAGGGATAATGGATAAAGGTCATAATTTTAACGATCTTCTGCAGAAAAAAATGGAGAACCCTGAATTCCGGGATGCTTGGGAAGAGCAGCAGGAGGAATTCGAGGTCGCAAAAGAGGTGATCAGGCTGCGGCTAAAGGCAGGACTGACTCAGAAGGAACTTGCCAAAAAGGCGCATACCTCCCAACCGGCCATCGCCCGGCTCGAATCAGGAAATTACCAGAATGTGAGTATGAGTTTTCTGCGCAAGGTAGGTCACGCCCTCGGGGTTGAACCGCATATAAGCTTCCGCAGAATGAAAGAGGCTCATTAGAGGTGCTTTGAAACTCAGGTTCCGCGCACGAATTTAAAAACGAGGGGCTGAAATCAATGTTTTGGGGACAAAACCCATGACCCACCCCTCATCCTATTTGAGTCTCCCCCCTCTGATATGCTATTTTTCTTCTTCTGTATTCGACTTTTCATCACTTTTCAAGGAATATCCAAATGGGCTCTTTTCTGGTTGAGGGAAAGACTAAACTTTCCGGCAATATCCGGATCACCGGCAACAAAAACGAAGCCCTGCCCGTGATCGCGGCGGCTCTGCTTTCAGATAAAACGGTCAGGCTCACAAACGTTCCCGATATCGGTGATGTGCGCAGCATGCTCGAAATCGCCGCTCAGCTGGGAGCTCAGGTCACCACCCCCCAGCAGAACCAATGCCGGATAGAGGCCGCGGACATCAGCACATCCGAGCTTCCGGTGGAACTTTCAAACGCCATCCGCGCCTCGGTCCTCTTCGCCTCCTCCCTTCTGGTCAGAACCGGAAAGGCGGTCATCACCCAGCCCGGAGGAGACCACATCGGAAGAAGGCGGCTTGACACTCACTTTCTGGTGTTCAAGGCCCTGGGCGCCACTCTCGAGATCGAGCGAAAAATCACCTCCGATGTCACCCGCGAAACAAATTACATCCTTCACGCCCCCCAGGGCGGGCTTCAGGGAGCGGATATCTACCTGGATGAAGCGTCGGTCACGGCCACCGAAAATGCACTCATCGCTGCCGCGGGGGCAAAAGGCACCACGGTCATCGCCAATGCCGCAAGTGAGCCCCATGTGCAGGGTCTGTGCCATTTTCTTCAGAGCCTGGGGGTGCCTATCGAAGGTATCGGATCAAACGTTCTCACGGTGCATGGAAAAGACACGTTCACCTCCGCGGATCACGAGGTGGGGAGTGACTTTATCGAGGCCGGATCGTTTATCGGTCTTGCGGCCGCCACCGGCTCGAATCTGACTATAAGCGGAGTGGACACATCGTATATGAGAATGATCCTTTTCCAGTTCGAGCGTATCGGGATAAACGTGGAAATCGATAAAAACACAGGAACGCTCCACGTTTCCGACTGTCAGCCGCTTAAAATCCGCCGGGACCTGGGCGGAGCAATCCCCAGAATAGAGGACAGTCCCTGGCCCGGTTTTCCCACTGATCTCATGTCGATTCTTCTGGTCTGTGCGACTCAGTCCGAGGGGACCTGCCTCATTCACGAGAAGATGTTCGAATCGAGACTGTTCTTTGTTGACAAGCTGATCGGGATGGGAGCCTCCATCGTGCTCTGTGATCCTCACCGTGCGGTGATCGTGGGACCTTCCCAGCTTTACGGCTCAAACATCTCCTCTCCCGACATACGCGCGGGAATGGCTCTGCTGATCGCAAGCCTGGCCGCGGAAGGAAAGAGTGTCATAAACAATATCGAGCAGATCGACCGCGGTTACCAGGATATCGATAAGAGACTCAATGCCCTGGGTGCGCACATAACCAGAACCGAGCTGGGCTAGTGATAAAATCCGCTGCAGTGAAAAGACGGGGTGTTCTTGCACTGATTCTGATTTCGGGTCTTCTTCTGTTTCTTCTCTCCTGTGCCGCATCGGTGAAACAGTTCTACCCTGATCACTATTACCAGGCGGAGGGAATCTACGAAAACCGGCCTCTCGGCTTCACTCTTATTTACAAGGGTAACTGGGATCTTATCCTCGATCCCCGGGACATGAGCCCCAGCAACAGGGATTTCGCAAGGGAACTGAATGAAAACGGTCTCGAGCTGCTTTACGTGGGTACCACCGTGGAGGGGTTTCACGGAACCCGCGCCATAGCCGCAAACCTCAACGAACCGGTAATGGAATACGCCCGGAAGATCCGGGAGCTGAATCTGGCGGATAACGACAGCGACCGGGGGCTGACTGTCTGCACCGATGTGAAGCTTCCGGTGGTGAAGTGGGAGTATGACCGGGCGGGTTTCCGTTTTGTCGAATACTACTTCAAAGTGGACACCCATAACGTGAGAGTCGCGTTCTGGTCCACACCGGAAAAATTCGAAATGTTCGCACCGGTTTACGAAGAGGTGATAAACAGCCTGGGACTCGGAAGAGTCCCGGGGCCGCACAATTCAGATGAATAGCTGTTCTATTCGGTAACCTCTTTGAGGCTGACTTTGTAGAGTTTCACATCCTGGTTGGATTTTCCGCAGTTAATCTCCACTCTTCCGTTGGAATCGCTCTCGTCCTGCATTGTGAAAACGAAAGAGTAGGTCTTCTTTTCGGGACCCACGTTGAAGACTTTCTGGTCGCCGGTATAGGATTTCCACGGATCCTGGCTCATCCCCACGTTCGGGAACACTTCACGGGTGGAATCCGCGGATGCGGTGAAACTCAGTTTGTATTTCTTACCCTTTTGGAGGTTGAGTCCGCCCTGGGTAAGCTGTACGTTCCAGCTCTGCTCACCGCCGCTGCCTATTTTCATGGTGAACCATCCCTGGTCGGTACTTCCCGAAGCGGAAGCCTTCTGGTGCACTCCGAAATCCCAGGGAGGAAGGCCGCTTGAAAAGTCGCTGTTTACAATCATCTCTGAAGGGTCGATGAATACCGCGGTTACCCGGGCATTCGAACTCAGTCTGACTCTGGTAGGGTTCGTCCTGTCTGAAGCTGCACCGGTCCAGTGGCTGAATACAAATCCTTTTTGCGGCTCTGCCGTCAGGGTGATTTCATCTTTGGATGCATAGGTTTTTTTGAGGGGTTTTGCTGTTATGCGTCCGTTTCCTTTTGTAAGGGCTGTGAGGGCGTAGGGCCCCTTCTTTCTGAAACTCTTCATCTCCGCATCGATGCTTCCGAAGAGAAACGTGGAGGGGGCGTTCCAGTTGATTGCCACTTCGTTTGAGGCGTAGCTTTTGTGGTTGTCCATGTAACTTTTGGCGGGAAGGCGTGAACTGTAGGGTGAATAGGCACTGTCCTGTCTACTTGCGTTGGGGCCTCCGGCCATAAAGCCGGGTACAGGTCCCACACCCGCGGCGATGGAATGCCGGTGGTGGGGATTGGATGTCGCTTTGGTTCCGAAACCGGTGACAAAGGAGTATCCTGTGGCATTTTTCCCCAGAAGGTAGTCCGCGATCTCCGAAGCTGCCAGAAGATAGGGATTCTCTCCGGTAATTCTGTAGGCGTAGATCATGTTCACACCTATGTTGGCGTATACTGAGTTGGATCCCCACACAAAACCAGCCTTGGGTATTCTGTAAAGAGATCTGCTTATGTCTCCGATCCAGTTGTCGGCGGCTTTGACTATGGATTTTCTGATACCGGAAATCGTTTCGGGCGGAAGGCCGTTATCTCTTGTGGCCAGAGAGTAGGCCGCAAGCGCTCCCACTTCTCTCCAGAACGGTGCGGATGAGAAGTGGAGGTCTCTTTGTCTGAGAAAATCCCCGTACGCTTCTTCCCTGGTAGTGATGAAGAGTTCGGCCGCGGCCCATGTGAATTCATCCGTGAAATTCTGATCTCCGTATTCGCCTGTTTGCACATCAGAAGGATTGGAAAAGGCCGAATCGGGGTATTCCCTGGCCCACTTCCAGGCTTTTTTTGCACGCTTTATGCAGTCGGCTGCATAATCCTTGTCGAAATCGGTGTAGATTCTTCCAGCCATGGCCATTACAGCCGCGAAATTGAGTGCCGAAGAGGTGCTTTTCCCGATGATGAACCTTTCCGTGGTATCCTGGTCGGGCATTATGTAGCCGGGGAATTTTTTGGTGGTGAGTTTGAAGAAAACGCCGCCGTCTTCATCCTGCATCGTTTTCATCCAGTCGAGATTGACTTTTATTTCATCCAGGATGTCGGGGCGCCCGTTACCGGATTCGGGGATGCGCAGGGTTTTATCGGGAAAAACATCCGGATAGTTTTCATAGAAGGCAAGCAGGGTACCGGTTGAGATCCCTGAATTGACTATGTACTTTCCGAAGTCGCCTGCGTCGTACCAACCGCCCGGAGAGCTCATTTTGCCGGACTTTTTGCCGCTTGAGGGGTGAAATGTTACCGCGGTGTCGGGGTGTCCGGCGGCTCTGGCCCATTTGCCCGCAAGTTTTTTTGTCAGTTCGAAGGAGCAGCGCTGGAAATAGTAGGAGCGCATGGATGCCTTCGCCACATCACTGAATACATCTTTTGAGATAGAGAAGGGGTGGGAAGGGTCTTTGCCCTTAATTTTGATGCGGTATTTTCCGGGAGTGTCAAAGGAGGTGAAATCGGCCTGCCGTCCGGTTTCTCCCGACTGCGACCAGCTCTGAGGTGATGAGAGTGCACCTTTGAACGCCGTTTTTCCATCAGAAGCACTGATTACCTGGAATTCGGTTTCATCTGTATCGATGACTATGGCGAATTTGCGGCTTTCCGGGTGGAATCCCAGCTGGTTGAGTCTTATCTCTTCTGAGGCGATCGTCGGGAGCGTGGAAAAAAGCAGAATTGCTGTGAAAAGTATTGATGACCGGTTCAAAAATAACCTCCGCGATAGGATTAAGACGGGCATTGAGTTGTTGTTAAGATCGGTTCATAAGAAATAGAGTAGAAAACCGGGCGATATGGTTTAGTCAAAAAAATGAGCCGCTTTCACCAGGTTTTATAAGTATTATATTTTGCGGTACAGGAAGGCTAGATCTTTTTCTGAGTTCGCTTTGATTAAAAATTCAAATTGACTTGGCATTGAATAACCTTAGTGATATAATTGTGTAACTGTTCTATTTCGCCGCTCAGTGGAGATTCGGCATGGTTTATGTCATGGAAATACTGTGTGCTTTTCTGACTGCAATGAGTCTGATTTTCATACTGGTGCAGCTCAGAGCGAAATTTGACCGCAGCTATTTAATTTTTGGTGTTTTCAATCTGCTCATCTGTTTTTTCTGTGCTATTGACATCTGGGTTCAGCCTCAGACTCAAGTACTTCAGTGGACAACGCTTCAGCATGTGATCGCATCGTTTTTCCCTCCCCTCTTTATTTGGCACATAATGCTGATAGTGAAAAAAGAGAAACTGGTGAGGGTAAAACTGCTGTTTTTGGTAGGTATAGTTTTCTCGGTTCTGTTTCTGAGCGGAGCTATGCTGAGACCTTCACGGGACGAGGTGACCGGGACGCTTGTCTACAATTTAATTTTTGCTCCCTATTTCGTTGGGATGATGATTTATCTATTGTGGATGGTTGTGACGAATTTGAGGAAAATGGGCGGTTTTGAAAAGCGGCTGCTTCAGTTTCATTTTGCGGGAATGGTTCTTCTCTGCTGCGGCGGTCT
>JBKHHW010000126.1:0-8928 GCA_046538945.1 Chitinispirillaceae bacterium
CCTCATCAGCACCTTTTATATACAAGCCGGGCAGAAATGTCTGGCTTTTTTGATGTTCAGAGATACCCCTTCTACCCCTTCTGATCTTCTAAGGTACCCTGCGATATGTGATTAAAAAGGAGCAGATTCAATCCAGCTTGAAATACCTGAAGTGTCCGGTTACCTCAAACTCGAACAGAACATCCTCCATCCGTGCCCCTCTTCCGATATTGTGAACCACCATGAACCGATCGGTCCCTTTGACAGGCACATCCACCACTATCCCTATATGATCCAGATTTCCCGGTATTTTCCAGGTTACCAGATCACCGGGTTTGTAGTCACTCCCCTTCTGAGTCACCGGGAGATCCATTTTCTTTCGTTTCAGATAGGTCATGATATTGGGAACGCGGCGGTGATCAATATTGCGGTCCGGCTTCTTCAGCCCCCAGTTTTTTGGATACTTGGAAAAATGGGCTTTCATGTCCTCATGAATCAGCACCTGCAGATCGATTTTTACAGCCCGGAAAGCCCTTATCACCACATCTGTGCACACTCCGGTTTCGATGTCGACATCCCCTCCCGGGTAATCAAGCCTCCTGTACGCCGGATCGTAGCCGGTCGTGACGCCAGTCTGCCACAAGGCGTTTTCGATCATTTTGGAGATGACATCCGTACTGTCCGCATGTAAACAGACTGCATTAGAAATGAGCAGAAGAATGAAAAAATAGAGTCTTTTCATGAACACCAGCCAGTTCTACTTCAGAGAAAGCAAAAGAGTAAGTCCTCGGAGGTAGAAAACGAAGCAATCAGTAATTCACCTCTGAGTTAAAATCAGATCTAGTACTAATATAAAAACGGGAGTTTGATGACTGTATAAAAAAAGTGCGCCGGCATTGCACCGGCGCTTCCGCTTCACCCAAATTGCTGCAAGAGGGCCTTGCAGGTAGGATAGTAATTGCTGGTACTTTTAATATAACAGAAAAAAGCTGAATGCGCAACTTTTTTTGTAACTTTTTTGTTATTTTCCCTGAAATTTGACCTGCAAGCAAAAAGGGGAGGAGAAACTCCTCCCCGGTATTCTCACACCCGCTCTCGTTCGGTGTATTCCGTGTGCAGAAGGTGGTGGGATTTGTGTCCCAGAGGCTCTTTAAGATATTCCTCGTAGATGATTTTGATCATGGGATTATCATGAGACTTGCGGATCGGTTTTCCTTCGTCTTCTTTGTAAATAGCCTCTATCCGTTTCATTCTCACCTCATCGGTCGTCAGACGCGGCTGTCCGCCACCGCCGATACATCCTCCCGGACAGGTCATGACTTCAATAAAGTGATAGCTTGCAGATCCGTCCTTTATGAGATCGAGAAGCTGCTTGGCGTTGCTGAGTCCATGAGCGACCGCGACTTTAACAGTAACCCCTTCCAAAAAGGACCAGTCGGGAACAGTGCCGGTGATGGTAAGAGAAGCCTCCTTGATACCTTTGAGACCTGCAACAGGTGTTATATGAAGGTTTTCTGCAGGAAGTTCTTTCCCGGTAACAATCTCATGCACCGTCCTCAATGCCGCTTCCATGACACCGCCGGTGTTGGCGAAAATGTCTGCAGCGCCGCTGGACTGTCCGAGCGGGTTATCCATTTCCTCATCCGGAAGTGAATTGAAGTCGATTCCGCCCTGACGAATCATTCGTCCCAGCTCACGGGTAGTCAGAACCACATCAACATCCTGTCCCGCTCCCCCATCGATCATTTCCGGCCGGTCCGCTTCGTATTTCTTGGCGGTGCAGGGCATAACCGAAACCACATAGATATCCTCGGGTTTCTTGCCCAGCTTGTCAGCCAGATAACTCTTGGCAACCGCTCCGAACATCTGCTGAGGTGATTTGCAGGTTGAAAGATTCGGCAGAAACTCCGGATAGAAATACTCGGCGAACTTGATCCACCCCGGAGAGCAACTGGTGAACATGGGCAGAGCAATCTCTTTATTCTCCACAAGCGCACCCTTGAGCCGGGTGAGCAGTTCCGTCCCCTCTTCCAGGATTGTAAGGTCGGCGGTGAAATTGGTATCGAAAACCTTATCGAACCCAAGCCGTCTGAGCGCGGATACCATTTTGCCGGTCACCAGAGTTCCGGGTTCATAGCCGAAACACTCGCCCAGAGCAGCTCTGATGGCAGGTGCGGTCTGCACCACCACCACTTTTTCAGGATTCTCCAACGCAGCCCATACGTCATCTATCCTGTTCTTCTCGATGATTGCCCCTACGGGACATACTGCAGCACATTGACCGCACTGGACACATGCAACGGTATCAAGATCGGAAGCGAACGCCGGTCCCATAACGGTCCCGAAACCGCGGAACTGAGGAAACAATGCTCCCACTTTCTGTACCTGATTGCAGACAGAAATACAGCGTCTGCACTTTATGCACTTGCCGTTGTCCCTTACAAGAGCGGGAGTGCTCACATCCATCGCACTGTCCGCCTTCTCTCCTTCGAAACGGATATCCTCGATTCCCAGCTCATGAGCGATGGTGCGCAGCTCACAATCCTCATTGCGATCACAGGTCTGACAGTTACCGTCATGTTCGGAAAGCAACAGTTCGACAACCAGACGTCTGGCATCCCGGACTCGTTTAGTGTTGGTATGCACTTTCATGCCCTCGGTCGCGGGGGTCACACATGAGGCGCAGAGAGCTTTTGCTCCCTCCACCTCCACTACACAGACCCGGCAGGCCCCGATGGACTGCACACCCTCAAGATAACAGAGGGTAGGAATTTTGATTCCCGCCTTTTTCGATGCCTCGAGTATGGTTGTTCCCTCAGGCACGCTTACAGCCGTATTGTTTATTGTAAGATTCAACATCCGATATCTCCTTTACGATTTTGAAGAAACCTTTACGTCCACATCCTTTTTAGCGGGAGTTTTCCCGTAGTCACACCGCAGACAGCGCTTGGCCTGGCGAACGGTAACACTTTCATTCCAGGCCATTTCCACTTCGTCGAAGTTGTTGCGCCTGCGGTCAACAGCTATCAGATGAAGTTTCTCGCGCGGATAAGGCGCAGGTTCACTGTCAGGATCATAGGACGTATGCACCTCACGCTCTTCACGCCAGAATGCATGAGACTCCTTGGTAAAGAACATATCGATACCCACCGCTGCACGCTCTCCGGCAGCCACGGCTTCAATAACCGATGCAGCACCAAGAACCACATCTCCGCCGGCAAACACCCAGGGCACCGATGTCTGGCCGCTGGTTTTGTCTATCGCCAGAGTTCCCGATTTGGTGACATCGAGCTCTATGCCGTCGAATATTTCCGATGTGGCCACTTTCTGTCCCACCGCGGTAATGATCTGATCTGTTTCAATTGTGAAGTCGTGACCGGTTTCCCCTTCCGGGCGGCGGCGTCCGGAACGGTCGAACTGGCCCAGTGTCATGGGTCTGCACACAAGTCCGCTCACCTTGCCGTCTGTTGCCACAACCTCCACAGGTGCGGTCAGGACCCGAAGATCGACACCTTCCTGCTGTGCCTCTTCGATCTCCTCTGCGTAGGCGGGCATCTGTTCACGAGTGCGGCGGTACACAATAGTGACCGTTTCCGCACCGAGTCTGAGCGCAGTTCTGGCAGCATCCACCGCGGCATTACCGCCACCTATGACGACCACCTTCTTTCCGACCGGCACAGATCCCCGCAGGTTGTACTGACGCAGAAAATCAAGAGCATCAACGACACCTTCCGACTCCTCTCCCCCGATGCCGAGGTTGACAGGAGCCTGAGCGCCCACACCCACGAAAACCGCCTCGTATCCGTCATCCCTGAGACTTGCGAGTGTGAAATCTCTTCCCAGACGCTTGTCGGTCTCGATATCCACACCCATGTTCTCTATCATGCGAACTTCACGGGCCAGAACCTCTCTGGGCAAACGGTAAGCGGGTATCGACTGCACCAGCATACCTCCCGGACGCGGCTCCGCCTCGAGTATTTTGGGCTTATATCCCAGACGGGCCAGAAAATACGCACACGACAAGCCCGCAGGACCGGCACCGATAATGGCGATCTTGCGTTCGGCGTTCTTTTCGTTTTCCAGCACTTCAGGAAGCTGAATCGTGACCTCCTGATCCACCATGAAACGCTTTATTCCTCTGACCATCACAGGATCATCCAGAGTGGAACGTCTGCACTTGTCCTCACAGGTATGAAAACATACCCGGGCACATACGGCTGCGAAAGGATTGCGCTCTCTGTGAAGCCTGAGTGCTTCGGCATAGCGCTTCTCCCCGACCAGAGATACAAATCCGGGCACATCGACTCCCGCGGGGCACGCACTCTGACAGGGCGCCCGGACCAGAGACGGACATACACCGGCTTCGCAATGACGATCCTCAATGTGAGCTTCATACTCGTGACGGAAGTGACGGATCGTGGAAAGAACCGGATTGGGAGCAGTCTGTCCGAGTCCGCACAGGGCAGTATCCTTAATGTTGTTGCCCAGTTCGATCAGACGCTCGATATCGCCTTCCTGCCCCTCGCCGCTGCATATATTTTCGAGAATCTCAAGCATCCTTTTTGTCCCTACGCGGCAGGGCACACATTTTCCGCACGACTCCTCCTGGACAAATTCCAAAAAGAAACGGGCGACATCCACCATGCAGGTATCCTCGTCCATGACGATGAGACCGCCCGAACCCATAATGGCACCAAGCTCATTGAGCGATTCGTAGTCAAGGGGCACATTGAGGTGCTGTTTTGGAACGCATCCGCCGGAAGGACCACCGATCTGAGCGGCCTTGAACGCCTTGCCTCCGCAGATCCCGCCTCCTATATCATAAATAAGCTCTCCCAGAGTGGTTCCCACCGGGACCTCAACCAGACCGGTGTTGTTCACAGATCCGGCAAGGGCAAACACCTTGGTACCCTTGCTCTTTTCCGTTCCGAATGAGGAGTACCACCCGGCGCCCGATTTCAGAATCGCGGGAACATTGGCGTATGTCTCCACGTTATTGAGCACAGTGGGCTTGTCCCACAGCCCCTTCTGGGCCGGAAACGGGGGACGCGGCCGGGGTTCACCTCTTTTGCCCTCTATGGAGGTCATAAGGGCGGTTTCCTCTCCGCAGACAAATGCACCCGATCCCATACGCACTTCCAGATCGAAACTGAATTCGGTACCCAGGATGTTTTCTCCCAGCACGCCCAGTTTCCTGGCCTGACCCAGGGCTACCTCGAGTCTCTCCACAGCAAGCGGATATTCGGCCCGCACGTACACATACCCCTGCGAAGCACCAATTGCGTAGGCGGCAATGGCCATACCTTCTATGATGCTGTGCGGATCACCCTCCAGAACGCTTCTGTCCATAAACGCACCAGGGTCACCCTCATCGGCGTTACAGAGGACATATTTCATGTCGCTTTCGGATTTCCGGGTCAGATTCCACTTGAGCCAGGTGGGAAAGCCGGCTCCCCCGCGTCCGCGGAGTCCGGACTGCTTTACTTCATCAACAACCTGATCGGGCGGCATGGCAAGCGCTTTAGCCAGTCCGTCGTATCCGTCACGGCAGATATAGTCTTCAATGGCAAGCGGGTCGACAACACCGCAGTTACGAAGCACGATTTTCGTCTGTTTCTGGAAAAACGGCAGATCCATCTGCAGCGGCAGCGGTTTGTTGTGATCGTCATGGCAGATCAGCCTTTCGACAACCACCCCATTCTCTATATGGGATTCCACAATTTCAAGAGCATCTTCGGGACTGACATTCTGGTAGAACGTCTGGTCGGGAGCGATGAGAACGATCGGTCCCTTGACGCAGGGTCCCATGCAGCCGGTATCCACAATGCTCACCTTCTGCTGAAGTCCTTTCTTTTCAAGTGCCTCCTGCAGCGCAGTCTTCACCTGAGGAGAACCGGAGGCGATGCAGCCTCCGCCAGCACAGACCAGAATCATTCTGGAGGATTCCCTGGAGAGGCCCTCTTTCTGGGAGAGAAGTTTTTCCCTGAGGACTTTGAGATCATGAGCATTCGAAACGATGGAAGTCATGTTCAGTCCTCCTTTCCCTGTGATGATTCGCTCTCTGTGCGGTATAAATCGATGATTTCACCTACTTTTGCGGCTTTGACGCGCTGGTGCACATCATCGTTGACCATGATGACCGGTGCGAGTCCGCAGGCGCCGAAACAGCGGCCGACGTCAAGGGAGAAGAGGCGGTCTTCGGTGGTCTGCCCCACATCGATACCCAGGTAGTCCTTGAGAGAGGAAAGGACTTCCTTTCCGCCTCTGACATAGCAGGCAGTACCGAGGCATACCCTCACAAGGTATTTGCCGCGGGGAACTGTTGAGAAGAAGGAGTAGAACCCGACCACCCCGGCGACTTCACTATAGGGTTTGTCCAGGCCGAGGGCGATCTTTTTGAGGGCTGCTTCGGGGAGATAACCGAAGATGGTCTGTGTGATTTGAAGAACGGGAATCAACGCGCCGGGCCTGTTCCGGTATTCTTCGATGACTTCGTCAAGCTTGAGAAGCAGATCCGCTTCACTGGGCTTGTTCTTACAGGTGCACAAAGCTTCCGCCATGTGATAACCCCCTTGGAATGTGTATGAGTACTACCTTATAGAAAAAACAACAGGTAATTCAACAACAGTGAAAAAGGGGATGCAGACTCGTGATGTGTTTCACATAATTAGAAGTATATAAATTCAGCTGGACGGAAGTCAAATCCAATTTTCTTTTTTTTCCGCAGCTCAAGGGAACCCTTTGGTCCGGGGTGTATTCTCCAATCCGCAAAAGAGGGCGGGGGAGAATATTGTGACAGATGGAATTTAATAGAGACACCCATCAGGGATGAAAAGGTCCGCAGAAGGCTTAAACCGGTCCCGTTTGGAATAGGCATCAGTGCCGGTGCCCCGCTGTGAATGCTCCACATTTCTTTAAGCATCTGAAAATTGCATTCGCTTTTTCTTGTAGGAAAAAGCAGCCTTGTTGTATACTATGAGTTCGGCAAAGACATTAATGTATTCAAATATTTAAAGGAGGTTATATGATATTGACCCGCAAGGTAAAAACTTTTGTCACTCTTCTGTCGTTTGCGGCTGTTGCCTCGGCGCAGTTCTCAGTACCTCAGAATGCCAGAATGAACTCCATGGCAAACACATTCATCATCGATGACATCGCGGATGTGTACAGATACCCGGTGCTGATGAATGATTACTACGGTAATCTCCAGGCCACATTCAATACTCCTATTATTGGTATCAAGAACATGAATGATATGCTCTCCATCGGTCTCACTGCCAACACAGGAACGGTTCTCAATAACTTCTACTCTTCCGCCTCTTCGACACTCGAGCCATTAGCCTCAATGGATAACCGGGTGAGCATACCTCACTTACTCCTGGGTTTTGATCTGGGAACTGCCCAACTGGGTGCCGATCTGTTTTTCGAGTACGCCAGGTTCAGTGAGAAACTTGAGACAACCGGAACCGGCGGTTCAGAGCAAACCACAAGTGCACTGCTTATGAACACGGGACTGATACTTTCAGGTAAAATGGATGTGGGTTTCCCTGTAATGGCCAAAATCGGTCTGGGATTTCCCTCTATTGGCGGGGAGAGCAAGACTGGTGATCAGGTAACCACAGAAATAAAATCGGAAAAAGGTCTCTATATGGAAACAGGGGCTGAAGCCAAGCCGACAATGTTAGGTCTTGACTGGACAGCTGGTTTCGGTTACACATTCGAAGATTTTCAGTTCCAGGTCGATGAGAACATAGACCTGCCGGACCGGTACTCAGAGTTGAATGCATATCTGGGATTTGAATACGATGTACTTGAAACCGCCATTGCCGCACTGCAGTACCAGATCCTCAGAACAAGCGATTTCACTTATGAAGCTCCGCCTCAAGAGGGTGACGACAATCCGCGCAGAGTAGATGAGAACTGGTCACACATTTTCAGTGCAGGAGTGGAAAACACATGGGTGAAACCCTGGAAACTGGATGCATTTCAGCTGCGCGCGGGAATGCTTTACGGTATCAATATGGATGTGGAGAAATATCACAGTGAAACCGGTGACAGTGAGACGAACAATGTTACCAAAAGACCTGCAGATGATAACGGATTCGTACCCACCATGGGATTGGGAATGGGGAAGGGATTTTTCCAGCTGGATATGTATATAAACATGGGTAGCTGGTCCAACGGCTTTTTCTCAGGTCCGGATGTAGGTACTGTAACAGCTACGATGAAATTCTAAAGATCGCAAAACGGGGCTTCTCGACCCGGAGAAGCCTCACTTTTTCCTACCGGGCCCGCACGGGCGATTCCATACTCACCGCCTCAGGAAAAAACACCCCAATCACCTCATCATAGAACTGCTGCATCTCCGACTGCGAATAGCGCTGATTCTGCCTCAGTTCACTCATAACCACAGCCACCAGCATCTTCAACCCGTTATCAGGCCACCTCTTGAGCAGCCGTATACCGAACTGCATCGACTTCCTGAGCACTTTTTTGAGAAGCTGGGGGTCGATCTCCCTCTCTACCGCACTGTCCATCAGATTGCCCAAAAACAGGATGCAGAACTTCAGCTTCAGTTCGGGAGTAATCCAGGGGGCGCCCTGGAAATGGAGGGCAAAGGAGCGGGCCAGCAGCACCACACCCGCCTCCGGATGCCGTATGGCCATACTGATACCCTGCTGTATGGTGTTTTTCTGTATAGACATGTCGTTTCTCCGATCTCCTGACGCGCATTGTAATACGTACTATTGATCCACTTTGGTGTTCAAGAGTTTATAGTAGCAAATTCTGATACCATTACTTCTGCAGTGCAGATCCGTCAGTTAGACTTCCACTCCCGAAGACGGGGCTCAATTCGGCAAGCTCAGAACGGGAACATACTTCGACTACGAGGACTACGCTCAGTTACTACGGTTAAAGTCAATACTTTTTGCAGGTAAAATAAACATG
>JBKHHW010000127.1:0-8860 GCA_046538945.1 Chitinispirillaceae bacterium
TGGAAGCTTCGCCGTATGCGGGAGCAAAGCCTTATTTCCTGATTGGGGATAAGATGGAAGACCGCAAATGGATAGGTGAGCTGGTCAGGATTACCGCACAGGAGCTTCCTGCTCCGAAACTGAAAAGGAAAAAAGTCAGAGGGGAGTCAAAGTGAAACTGAACTACATTATCATCTATGTGGATGGAGTTGTGAAGGCAACCGAGTTTTATGAGAGAGCTTTCGGTTTGAAAACCAAATTCATCCACGAGTCCAAAATGTATGCTGAAATGCACAGTGGCGGCACTGTGCTGGCGTTTGCGGATAACGAGATGATGAAAATGAATATTGGAATCGAACCGCTCCAGGGAGTAAAGAACTGTTTTGAAATCGCGTTTTCTTCTGATAATGTACCGAAAGCGTTTGAGCTGGCAGTAACAAATGGAGCCAAAGAACTGAAGAAGCCTGAAGAAAAGCCCTGGGGTCAGACCGTCGCTTATGTTCAGGATCCGTTTGGAACCATTGTTGAAATCTGTACACCCATGAGTTAGTCGAATTGTGGTGAAAATGAACGAAGGTCGCTTGCTAATCGGCACAAGTGGTTACTCCTATTCCGACTGGGTGGGTCCCTTTTATCCTCCCGGAACGAAACAGAGTGAATATCTGCGGTATTATTCAGATCATTTCAATGTAACGGAACTCAATTTCACCTATTACCGTCAGCCGGAAGCCGGAATGATCAGACGTATGGCAGAGACGGTGGGGGATGGTTTCACTTTTTCGGTAAAGGCGCACCGCACCCTTACTCACGATATCGATCCGGCGCAGCTGGGGCAGGAGACCCGGACATTTCTGGAAGGAATCGAACCGCTGCGTATGGATTCAAAGTTATCTACGGTACTGCTTCAGTTTCCGCACAGTTTCCACTACACTTCCGAAAACAGGAAGTATCTGGATGCGCTCAGTAGGGGTTTCGACCAGGTTCCGCTTGCGGTTGAATTCCGGGGAAGGGACTGGCAGCGGCATTCTGTATATAAGGAACTGGAGAACCGCGGAGTGGCGCTGGTTAATGTGGACGAACCCCGTTTACCCAATCTCCCCGAACCGACTTCGCTGGTGACATCGGACCTGGCCTATGTGCGGTTTCACGGGCGTAACAGCAGGAACTGGTGGAGCGGGGATAATGTAAGTCGTTATGATTACAGCTATTCGGAAAAAGAGCTCACGGAATGGATCTCCAGGATCAGGGGGATGATGGAAGTGGCGGGTGTGGTGCTTTTGGTGTTTAACAATCACTCGAGGGGGCAGGCTGTGCAGAATGCGGTAAAGCTCAGGGAGATGCTGGAGAGGAGCTGAACCGTAGTTTCTTTGGGGAGGTTGGGGTAGTTTTGCAGGAAACCTTCGAGATGACATTGTGTTGTATTCATGATTCATTTCCGGGGAAGCAAAATCGCGGAAAACAGTTGTTCGTCAGTACTGGTGATCTAAAAGAAGTTTCCCCGGAGGTCATTGAATACCGTGTTGGTGATTCATCGGGGGCAAATACGACACTCCGGCCCCGGATTTGCCCCTTCTGAGGCTAAAAACCTCTGCCGCTGCGTAATCCGCAGCTCAGCCTCTCCATTTCAGGTAAAGGATTAAAATGGAACGTTCCGTTCTTCATATAAACGTGGTGAATTTTTTCGTTTCCGTGGCCAGGGTGCTCAGCCCCAGGCTCAAAGAGCGGCCTGTGGCGGTGGTCAGCGCTGGCGCGAGCCGCAGGGTCGTGTTGGATCTCTCCGGCGAGGCGTTTGAGGCGGGGGTGAGGCGGGGGATGTCTCCCGAAGCCGCTCAGCGCGTGTGCAGGGATCTGCTCCTTACAGCGCCTCTTCCATCGGCGTACGAAAAAGCCGGGCAGATGCTTCTGAAGGGTGCGTCGCAGCTTTCGCCCAAAGTGGAGACTGCCGGTCCCGGGCATCTTTTTATCGATCTTACCGGAACCCGCCGGCTTCTGGGGGCGCCTGTGGATGTGGGGGACAGGTTCAGGAAGCAGATTCTGCAGGAATGCCGGTTCGACAGTGCTGTGGGCGTGGCATCAAACCGGCTGGTGAGCAAGGTGGCTACCCGGGTGATTAAGCCCAAAGGGCTGTGTTCCGTTCTGAGTGGTTGTGAGGAGGAGTTCATGGCGCCTCTTCCGGTGACCTTTCTTCCCGGTCTGGACAGTCGTATCCTCACCCAGCTTCTTCAGTTTAATATCCGCACGGTTCAGGACATTCTGCTGGTGTCTCCGGATGATCTGGCCTGCGCTCTTGGGCCTGCTGCGGCGGATATCTGCAAACAGGCTAAAGGCATTGATGAATCGCCGGTGCGCGATGTGGTGCAGCCGCCTCCTTCGGTCAGGGAGACCTTAACTCTGGAGGAACAGACCAACGATGAACAGGTGATATCCTGCGCCCTGTTTCATCTGGTATCCCGCGCCGGCAACCGCATAAGGACCATGGGAATGGGGGCTGGCAGGGTCAGGCTGCGAATAAGCTATGCGGATGGAACAGCTGCTTCCAAATCACTCAAACTGCCCTTTCCCGTGCAGGGCGATTTGAGTCTCTTTGACAGTGTAAGTGAGATGCTCCGCAAACTCTTCATCCGCAGGGTGCGCCTTTCGGAGCTTGACCTTGAGTTTACCGATCTGACCTTCCCGTACGGTCAGATGGATATGTTTGTCGATTCTCAACGGGAGCGCCATCTTATGGATGCACTCGATGAAATAAGGAAGAGTTTCGGGGAAAAATCGATCAAGTTCTGGGGAAGGGAGGTGGCATAGGTGGTTTGTTTTTGGTTTTGATCACAGGCGATATGCTATTTTTCATTGCTTTACCCTTAATTTCATCTGAACATCCGGTTCCTCCGCTTGAGGGCCAGGGGAGTTTATGAACATCTCTTTTGAACACCTCACGTATGAGTATCCCGGTTCGGGCAGATTCTGCCTGGGACCGCTAAACCTCTCTTTTGACGCATCCGGCTGTACAGCTTTGGTGGGATCAAACGGGAGTGGCAAGACTACTCTTATACGAATTCTTCTGCGTCAGATCACCGGGGCGGATGGTGCTTACAGTATCGATTCTTCTGCTGCCGATATCCCTCCGGGTGATTTCCTCAGCAGGTTCGGGGTGGGATATGCGCCTGAATATCCCGTTCTCGATGAGGTGCTCAGCGGCAGTGAGAATCTTGAGGTGGTCCGCGAGCTGCGAGGGGTCAGTCATGATCTTTTCCGTGAACGGATGGAATTATTCAGACGGTATCTCTTTTTGGATGACTGGTTTGAGTTAAAGCCCTGCAGTGAGTATTCTCAGGGGATGCGAAAGAAAGTATCCCTGATGGTTGCGTTTATGTCCGCAAGCCGGTTTCTCGTTCTGGATGAGCCGACTAACGGCCTTGATCCTGCTTCCGTGTATGGGGTCAAACAGCTCGTGTCCGTTTTCCGTCAGGAGGGAACCGGCACTCTCGTGTCTTCGCATGTGCTTGATTTCGTTGAGAAACTGGCGGATGTGGTGATAATCCTCAAGAGGGGGGATTCTCTTTTCTGCGGCACTCTCGATCAGCTCCGCGACCGCTGGCCCGGCAAGGCTCTCGACGAGGTCTACTTTTCTCTTTTTACAGGGGATTCAGATGGTACGCGGGTGGTGAAAAATGATAAGTGATCGTCTTTTAAGTTCAGCGGAAAGAGAGATTCTGGGTACATCCCGATCGTTCCGCCGACCGGTTCTGAAAGGGGCAACGCTCGGCCTGCTTGCTTTTATTGTGTTCGAGTATGTTCCCTTTATCAGGCCTGCGATTGCTATTCCGCCTATTCCCACAGTCTGGCTCACCGGTATAGGGGCTACTGCAGGCTGGCTTCTTCTCAATCTGCATTTTCTGAGAGTGCTTAGGAATACCAGACGGGAGGATCTGTTTTTCGTGTATGGCTTGGGATTATCCCAGAGACGTGAAGTTCTTTCCGTTCTGCTCGATAAGTACAGACGAGTCTGGTTTTCTTTCGTATTCGGTGCCATAGGAGTAGCTATAGTTCTGGAATTCGCTATTCTGGGTGAACGGTCGTTTGTGAACCTGGCTCTGATGCCTCTGGGGGTACTATCGGTTCTGGTTGGTTCAGCAGCTCTGTTCAGAAGGTTGATCGCAGTGGTTGGGCCAGCTCGTAAAGATTCCCGCCCGCTTCTGTCCTGGTCAGGAAAGGGATCTCTGTACAGTCGTTTCAAAACTGAGTACGTGGCGACAGTTTCCGGACTTCTGATTAAGTTCGCTCCCCGGTCGATCCGTCCTCTCGTTCTGAGGAATGCAATGTACCTTTTCCGGGCCGAACCCGTTCAGCCCATCTTCTTTATAGCAGTTCCGGTTTTTCTCTTTTTTCTGCTCAGGTATGTCGGCAACACGGTGTACGGCATGAACGAGTTCATTCTGCTGGTTGCTGTTTTTGTTATCCAGATGGTCAATACCGAGCCGTTGCGGGAAGCATCATTCAAATTATTGGAACACCCCTGCTGCCGTGCCCGGAGAAGAGATCTTCTGCTGTCCTTAGCATTCATACAGGGGATTCCCGCGTTGCCCGCCTTGATTCTGTTTCCGTTCCTTACAGGGCCGCAAGTCTCTGCCGTGTATGCGGTTAGGTTTATTCAGTTCATCCTGGCTTTGACCGTTTCGTCACTTGTCACTGCCCGCACTCCGATTCTTTTCGAAGAGAAGCGTTACGGTTTCGAGTTTTCACTTCTGGGTATCTGCGGACTCGGGCTGTTCATCGCCTGGTTCGGTTCCGCGTTCATCCTGTTGTCTCTTGGGATGTTTTTTGCGGCTGAGTGGAGGTATATCAAAAGAAATGAATGGTTCAGTGTAGTTTGATTTATGGTTTTGCTTTCCGTTATCACACATTTTTCTATTCTGCGCGGGGTTCTGGATCCCAAAACGGTTTGCCGCAGGGCAAAGGAGCTTGGTTATTCGGCGGTTGCTCTCACCGACAGAGATAACCTCTACGGTCTTCCTGCTTTTCTTGATGCCTGCAGGGAGTTTGATCTGCGCCCGATCATAGCAGGCGAGATCACCACTTCCGAGGGAAGCGCTCTTCTTTATTCTCACGGGGATGCCGGATATGCCAATCTCTGCAGGATTATCAGTGAAAAGCAGTGTCGGTCTGATTTCAATCTGGTGAAGTCCATAAAAAGTAATCCGGCCGGGCTTCATGCCGTATCGGATGAATTCACTCTTCTGACCTCACTTCAGGATACGCTTCCGGTTTATTACCGCATGATTCGCCCCAGAGTCCCTCCTGTGTGGGTAAAGCAGCGCGGGATACCGAGTCTTATCATTCCTCCCGCGGTATTTGCGGAGGAGTCCCAGCACTATATCCATCGCCTTCTCCGGGCCATAGATCTCAACACCACTCTCTCGAGGCTCGATCCCGAAGAACTCTTTCCAACCGATGCGCAGATCAAGCCCTTTTCGGAGATCCGCGACCGCTTTGAAGTCTTCGAGCAGGCGTTGAGTAATACCGAGCGGTTCGGTGAATCCATACGGTCCAAAAACGATTTCGGCAGATTCATCATGCCTGAATTTCACGGCCAAAGGAGTGCAAAGGAGCTTTTGCGGCTTAAGGCGTACGAGGGGGCTCGGTACCGGTACGGTGAAAACCTGAGCGATGCTGTGACAAAGCGACTCAACTACGAGCTCGATATGATCGAGCGCAAAGGCTTTTCGGCTTACTTTCTGGTGGTGGATGATATCGTGAAGCAGTCTCCGCGCACCTGCGGACGTGGGTCCGGCGCGGCAAGCATCGTGGCCTATTCACTTGGAATTACCAATGTGGATCCCATCCGCTATAATCTCATGTTCGAGCGTTTTCTCAATCCCGGCAGAGTTGATCCGCCCGATATCGACGTGGACTTTGCCTGGGATGAACGGGATGATGTGCTCAAGTACGTTTTTGAAAAGTATGGAACGGATCATACCGCCATGGTGGCAACGCATCAGACCTGCGGGATGCGCATGGCGGTGCGGGAGATCGCGCGTGTGTACGGCTGCACCGAGCGGGAGATCAGCGACATTACCAGGAAGATCCCCTGGTTTGCCGAAATCCCCGAGGAGGAGGGGCAGCTTGAAAAAGCTCTGATGCTCTGGCCTTCAACACGTCATCTCAAACTCGATCCGCCCTGGCCCCAGATCCTCGCCACCGCACAGAAGATTATCGGCATGCCTCGCGGGATCGGTACTCACTGCGGGGGAGTGATCATCACGCCGGGTCCCATCACCAGTCATGTCCCTGTGCAGTATTCTGCAAAAGGCTTTCCTATCATACAATGGGAAAAGGATGGCGCGGAAGCGATGGGGCTGGTGAAAATCGATCTTCTGGGAAACCGGTCTCTTGCGGTGATCAGGGATGCTATAGCAAACGTGCGCAGTGAGGGTATTGAGTTTGATGAGCGGAACTGGGATCCTCAGAGCGACCCTGCAACTGTCGATCTGCTCGCAAGGGGGGAGAGCATGGGTGTGTTCTATGTGGAATCACCCGCCATGCGGCTTCTGCAGAAGAAGAGCGGCAAGGGAGACTTTGAGCATCTGGTGATCCATTCCTCCATAATTCGCCCGGCGGCAAACAGTTACATCCAGGCTTACCTGCGCCGTCTTCACGGTGAGCCTTACGAAGTGCTGCATCCATCACTGAATGAAGTCTTGAGCGAAACGTTCGGGATTATGGTGTACCAGGAAGATGTGTCCAAGGTGGCGATGGCGATGGCGGGATTTTCTTTCGAGGATGCCGATGTGCTGCGTAAAATCATGTCCAAAAAGGTGCGCAACAAGCGCTTCGATGATTACAGGAACCGCTTCTTTGAAGGGTGCCGGCACAACGGTATCGAAGAAAAGGTGATCGGGCAGGTCTGGAACATGATGCTCTCCTTCTGCGGTTATTCTTTCTGCAAGCCTCACTCGGCAAGCTATGTTCAGGTATCGTTTCAGTCTGCCTACATGAAGGCGCATTACCCGGCGGCGTTTATGGCCGCGGTGATGTCAAACTACGGCGGGTATTATTCCACTCAGGCTTATATCAGCGAAGCGATGAGGCTGGGGGTGAGGATTCATCCGCCGGATGTGAATATCAGTGATATCAAGTTCAGGTCGAGTGGCGCCATGATTGTGGTGGGGATATGTCAGATCAAGGGGCTCACGAACAGGGCTCAGGAGAAGATCGTATCCGACCGGCAGGGGAGAGGACCATACCGGTCAATGAATGAATTTCTTACCCGGACATGTATCGATGAATCCGATGCGGAGAAGCTTATTCTTGCGGGGGCATTCGATAATGTATGCCATCCTCTCAACCGGGCGCAGCAGTTCTGGCAGATGCGTGTCTTTTACCGCCAGGGAGGTAGGAGTGGTGAATCAGCGCCGAAACTGCGGCAGCTTTCTTCAGGGCAGTATCTGTCGTATCAATACAGTACCATCGGATTTCTTACCCCTCAGCATCCGGTGACTTTTGTGAAGTGTCCCGCCCGGCAGTCTTTTGTGAAAATCGGAGATGTGGACCGGATGTGCGGAAAGAAGATCACGTTTCTGGGGTGGTGCATCACTCACAAGACTGTGTCTACCAAAAGAGGGGACAGCATGGTGTTTGTGACATTTGAGGATGAAACGG
This sequence comes from Chitinispirillaceae bacterium, assembly GCA_046538945.1. Lineage (GTDB taxonomy): Bacteria > Fibrobacterota > Chitinivibrionia > Chitinivibrionales > Chitinispirillaceae > JAEZKC01. The sequence continues at coordinate 7,633 of JBKHHW010000127.1, forward strand.
GAGTGTGCGAAACGGTTCTTTTTCCCGATGTATACAACAGGTTCGCCTGGCTTCTGGGGCATCAGGTGGCGCTGATAATAAGCGGTAAGGTGACAGAGGAGTTCAATGTGAAGGTGGTGGAGGTGGAAACGGTCCGCGGGGTTTAGTTCTGTGAAGAATGGGGGGGGCAGTTCAGGGGGTGGTAAAGTGCAGTATTATGTTCAATTTCAAAATGCAAAATTAAGTGAGGATGAGGAACCCTCATCCCCATCAGCTTTTATTCACATTCGCAGTCTACAACCTGGGGATCCCAGAGGTCGATACCAATAATGGCCTGATCAACTGCACCGACAATGGAGGAGATCACTGTTCTTTTGGTAGTTACTCTTTTCCATTCCCGTTCTCCACAGTACTCTTTGGTACTGATCGGTTCGCTTGCTTCCACGAGTGAGAATATCGCATTGTGGTGCCATTTGGATACTTTCACACCAGCACCGGTTGCTTTACCGTTTTCAAAGTGCATTACAGTACAATTGGCCAGAAGTAAAACAGAGAAGACAACTAAAGCTTTTACGATTTTCATCTGCTACCTCCATCGCACCACACTTTGGCTGTTTTGGGTGTGTAGATTCCGAATGTAATTGCTGTGAGAAAGCCGTCAGCAAAAGTGGTTTGACTCTGCATCTGAACACATTCCTGATCCTGACATACTTCCTGTACGTCGATACTGTGTTCGCCAACGAGTCCCCATAGAAAATAGGGCTTGCTTTTCTGGTACGTGGGAGCGTTGGAACGTTTTGGCTCTTCCCTGTAGTTTCCTGGTTTGATTGTGACAGTAGCACAACCTACCATAGAGACCAATGCTAAGATCGGTAAGATTTTCTTCAATCTTAACTCCTTTCAGGTGAAAATTTGGGTGGTGTTATGGGTTAACGACTTTAAATTATATCCTAATATTACAAAAAAGCAATCATTTTTTTATATTTGGTCAAAATAGCTCATTGACTGAACTGTCGGATTGGTAAAGGGTAGACGGTAAGATCGTCCGTTTTTATTGTAAGTAACTGCTATACCCTGAGTTAAGCAGAATTGAGGTGCCGCATTTTTAAGGTGAACATCATTTGTTTCTTTGCTTGATTACATTGCTATATTCTGGAAACGGTGTTGCTGCCTGAAGCCGGGATTTCTACATATCAGAAGTAACTAAAAACTGTGATTAGCCTGAAGGCATAATGTACTTTTCGATGCT
>JBKHHW010000128.1:0-8724 GCA_046538945.1 Chitinispirillaceae bacterium
ACATCCACCCACACCCGAAGGGAGTACCCATGTGCACCAAACCACGCATTATCGTTCCCGGGGTCTTTTATCAGGTTTACTCCAAAGGCGTTCACGGTGAGGATATTTTTCCCACTCCCGAACTGAAGGACTTCTTCTTGAAAGAGCTGGCAATCACTCTTGAGAAATACTCCTATCTCTGTTGCAGCTGGTCACTTCAGAAGAATCACTATCATCTGGTGGTGAAGTCAAGCAAAGAGCCCATATCCAAATTCATGCAGCGGCTCAACTCTGTTTACGCCAAAATGTTCAACCGCGAAAGCGGCCGCGAAGGTGTGGTGTTTTTCAGGCGGTATGCATCTGTAATAACCGAAGAAACGGAGATAAAAAAACTGATCCGTTATGTTCATCTTAATCCGGTCCGCTGCGGTGAGTGCACTCTGGAAGAACTGGATCATTACGAGTGGTGCGGCCACAGTGCTGTTGTGCAGGGACGTGATGATGATCTTCTGGATAAAGAGTGTCTGCTGAACCAGTTTCCAGGATCCGAACCGCTCCGCCAGTACAGAGACTATTTATCATCGGAGGAAAGCGACTGCGGTTATAATGAAATCATCGGGAAAGTTAGAAATGCAAACAGAGGAAAAATGGGAGTTTCAAAACCGGAATCCTGGGTGATCGGCAGTCTTGATTTCATCAGAATGGTTCTGAGAAAGGATCACAGCAGAAAAGTCCGTCTGGCGCGGCACATTCTAACCGACACAACTCTGGAAAAGCTCCACGAAGCATTGCGATGCTGCCTGGATTGTGAAAAAGAGGAACTCTTTCACCAGGGCTGGAAAAATCAGAAGTCCACTTCCCGTGAACTTTTTGCTTACCTGGGTACCTGCTGCTATGATTTCCGCGCTACGGAAATCGCGCAGTACTTAGGGATAACCGGATCAGGGGTTTCCAGAATGGTTTCCAGGTATTCAGGGATTATCCAGAGGGAGTATCTGGCGGAATCTGTCTGCATGTACTTACCTCCGGTTCCTTCTGTGCCCTGATCTGGTTCAGGAGCCGTTCCGACTTTGTTATCAGAAGGCAAAAGCGTTTCTTTCAGAAGACGCTTGGCCGTTTCCATTGTCTTCTTTACGCTAGTTCTGAGTTATTACTGCCCCTTTGCTCGATCTATCAAGCAGTATGTCCCGCATGCAGTCGAGTTTTTTGATTCCGGGAGGTGAAAAATGCTCTTCCGAGAGGTCTCAGGGAAATTCGCTTCCCCGGAGGTGACTTTGTTAATTGTCCATTCATCACCTCCGGGGTTTCTCTCGAGCAGCACCCGAGGTGCTGCTCTTTTTTCCCTTCCGGCACACCACGCCCCCCTTCCCCTCACCCTCTCTGCTCATTGAGCTTCAGCATGAACCACAAAACCACCCCCCTTGGCGCATACCTCACCACCGCAGCTCCCGCCTTGTTCATAAACCCCGGAATCTCGACCCTTTTTCCCCTCATGTACGCTCTGAACCCCGCTGCGGCAACCTCTCCGGGATGCATAAGTCTCAGAAGTCCGCTTCTGAGCAGACGGGTGTTGTCTATCTTTCCTGTGTTCTGGAACTCCGAACGGGTCGGCCCGGGACACAGTGCCGTTACGGTCACGCCCCTCTCTTTCAATTCCCGGTGCAGCGCTTCGGAAAACGAGAGCACGAACGCTTTGCTCGCGTAGTAGACCGCCATGAGGGGACCGGGCTGAAATGCGGCCGTCGAGGCGACATTGAGAACTCCGCCTTTTTTCAGTACAAGATCCGGGAGGAGCAATCTGGTAAGCCGCACAAGTGTGACCAGGTTCAGATGCAGCATTTTGTTCTGGGCTGCATCATCAAGCTCAAGAAAACTTCCGTAGAGGCCTATACCCGCGTTATTGACCAGTGAATGTACAGTGATGTTTTTCTTCTTGATCTCCGAAACCAGGAAATCCGCACCTTTCTCTTGCGAAAGATCACAGGGAATAATCTCCACAGTTACTCCGTATTTATCTTTTATTCCCTGTGCCGCCTCGTTCAGAGCTTCTGCTCCCCTGGCGGTGATTATCACCGAAAAACCTTTGGATGCGAATTCTTTGGCCAGTTCAAGACCGATTCCTTTGGAACCTCCGGTTATAAGAGCATATTCAGACATTATTCTTGCTGTTCCTTTTATATGTGATATTGGCTCGCTTTCACGATAGTTGTTCCAAATTGCGTACCATTTCCGTTTCAGCTGCTTATTGGAAAGACTATGACTCATTCTTCAAGACATCCAAGAAAGAGATCCCCGGGGGTATACCGCGGCAAAGTCAAAAATAGTGACCGTGTGGTCCAGACGCCAAGCTATTGGAATACCTCCCAGCCCTATCCCGTCGTGGACAGGGAAAAACCGGGAAAGGGGTTCCGTCACTTTCTTACCCGAAGTGATATCTTTGCATTTGTGGGTATTCTGCCCGAGTGGGAAGAGGTTTCCAAGGGGCTTGATGGCGTGCTGCTGTCTTCAGGGGAAAAAGGTGTGGACGGCTGGCACACCCGGTCGATTGTGGCCATCAGTGCATGGGAAAGGGAGTGTTGGAGAGTTGTTCCCGTCGAGTACTATCACGTTCACAAGTATCTGCTGGGACGGCTTAAGGTTCCCTGTCTCAAGCAGGGGCGGGAGTACCAGTGCAGGTTCACTCCTTCCCAGATCCGGGCTTTTCAGCTTCTGCATGTGTTCCTTCACGAGCTCGGACATCATCACGACAGGATGACTACCAAAAGCAGAAAGGAATCCTCCAGGGGGGAGCTGTTCGCCGAGCATTATGCGCTGAAGTACGGGGAGCGGGTCTGGGACAGGTATATGGATGTTTTTGGTTTGTGAAGATGGCTGTTCCTAATCGATTCCCAGGCTACAATAAGGTAATGTGCCGAGCGTAGTCGAAGGCTTCGGCATTGAATCAGATATTCATTTTCAAAGGAGGATCCGATGGGTCAAATCATAGAAGGGAAGGTATCTCTTCTGGTATTCATTACGGTGTTGTTGGGATTTGCCGGCACTGCTTCAGCTCTGGATGTGGTGAAGGGTGTGGATCTGGAGGAGTATTCAGGAACCTGGTACGAGATCGCACGCATTCCAAACAAGCATCAGAAGGACTTGGTGGAAGTTACGTCAACATTTAAGCCTCTTGGCAAAGGCAACTACACCCTAATAACCAGGGGGTTTAAAGGTTCACGTAAAGGCAAGGAGAAAGTCCTCAAAAGCAAGGTGGAAATTGATGACAAGGAAAAAACCGGGGACCTCAAGCTCCGGGTATATCGCTTTTTCACTTTGGGGTACAAGATAATCGATCTGGACAAAGAGAATTACAGCTATGCCCTGGTGACAAGCGACTCTAAGGACTATCTGTGGATTCTGAGCAAAACTCCGTTGATGAACGACCGGGATTTTAACCGATTGGTGCTCTCTGCCCGGGAGAAGGGGTTTGATGTGGGGCGTCTGCAGCGAGTTCCCCAGAAATCCAATGCCGCTCTGGCCAAAAATCAGTAGGAAAAGGGACCCTCTCTCTGAGGGGCTGCTCCGGGAAACCCCCAGGGCAGTCCTCTTCTGCCCTCCCTCCTCCCTTTGGGGAACTCGTTGGCTTCCACCGCCTGTTTGAATCTGAGCAGGTCCTCTTCAATTCTGGTCTCCACATCCTGCCCCAGCATGTCGGGGCGGCTGTCTTTCATTATGGGAAAGTAGAAATTGAGTTGCAGGTGAAGGTCGGTGACCCGGTGCTGACCGGTGCCTGAAAACCTTACCACTCCATCGTGAAGTGCATCCGTGTTCCCTTCCGAATGCCATCTTATTAGCTGCCCCTTGACATCTTCGGTGATCACCGTATCCCAGGTTATCCTCTCATTGCCCGCGATCACCACGGTCCAGCGCGAGCTCTGCTCATCCAGCGACATCACTTCCTCCAGAAAATCCAGTATTTGTGGCAGGTTTTCGGGGTTGCGCCAGTACTGGTACAGGTCCGAAGGCATTCTGTGTATCCGTATGTGTTTGTCTAGGTGAATCTCTTCCTGGTCGGCCATGGGTCACTCCTTTTTGCCGCTTTCATATTAAAGTAATCTATCCCCTTTTGATAGCAAATCCGCTGCCATGGCGAGAACGCTTTTCGGGTGGCCTGAGTTTTGCACCGAGTGTATCAGCGGAAGCGATTAAAAAAGAGGGTCCGGCAGGACTTCAGGAGAACAATTGTTGGAGGGGGGTTATGGAGAAGCAGCCTAAACCGTTTGTATGGCAGATGATAAAGGAAGCCGTGGAGGTGCACGGTAACAGAAGCACCAATATCGATGTGAAGAACTGGGTTCTGGAGAATTATCCCGGCACCAACGCCAACACCGTTCTGAACCAGATCATCGTCTGTACGGTCAATCATGAATCCAGAATCCACTACAGGGAGAATCAGCGCGCGCGGCGCTGTGACGAGAAGATCGATTTTCTCTACCGTCCCGCATCCGGCAAGCTTGAGCTTTACGATCCCCGAATCCACGGTATGTGGGAGATCGCCCAGGATGAACACGGTGTGCTCTCGGTAAGGGAGGTCAGGGAGACGAGGGAGTTGAAGAAGGATGAAGCTCTGGTGAACAACGGCTACCTGGATACGCTTCACCTGCGTAGCTATCTCGCCAAGAATCTCGACCTGATCGAGGAGGGGCTTGAGCTCTACGTAGACGTCTTCGGAAACGACGGGGTGCAGTACCAGACCGAGTTCGGACCCATCGACCTTCTGGCGGTGGACAGAGAAGGGGCTTTGATCATAGTGGAAATCAAGCAGGATAGCTATCCTGACGCCTCAAGCGGTCTGATTCTCAAGTACCGAAACTGGGTAAAGCGCCACCTTGCGTTCGGCAAGCCCGTGCGCAGTTATCTGGTAGGTTCTGACATACCCGAACACGTGCGGTATTCTCTTGCGGACTGCGGGGATATTTTTCTCAAGGAGTATGATTTGAGCATACGGCTCAGGGATGTCCCCAAAATCGGAGATATCGAGCAGAGTGATAACAGCGGCGGGGATACCAAACCAACCAAACGGACTCTGCTGCAGGCTTAGGTCTTCGCCCTTTAGTATTTCAAAAACCGCAAACAAGAAAATAAGACCGGTTTGGGGGGCGTAGTTTTTATGTGGTCGTATCACCGCTGAATTTGGCAATCAGAGGAGGAAACATGCCCGTACGCATTCTGGTGACTGGAGCGACAGGTGTAGTGGGAACTGAACTGGTGAGGCGCTTTGCAGCGGTGGGGGTAGGTGTGAGGGCCGCAATCCGCGGACAGGCTAGAAACGAGAAACTGTTCGGTCAGGAGGTGGTGCAAACTGTCCCGTTCGACTTCACCGACAAGACCCTGGTCGACAATGCTCTGGACGGCATCAGGGAAGTGTTCCTGTTGACCCCTGAAGTCCCGGAAATGGCAGAGTATGTGAGAATCTTTCTGGAGCAGGCCAGAGAGAAGCAGGTTTCTCACATTGTGCTTATGTCTTTTCTGGGTGCTGACAGAGTTCCCATGATACGCCTCTCCCGCTGGCATCACGAGGCGGAGCTGTATGTCATGGAATCGGGAATACCCTATACCATTGTCCGTCCCAATCTTTTCATGCAGAATTTCATCACCCGCACGCAGCCAAGCGGCGGACTGATCTATCTGCCTCTGGGCAAAGGGAAAGTGAGTTATGTGGATGCGCGGGATGTGGCGGTTGCCTCCGCGGAAATTCTGGTAACGGCGCACCAGCATGCATCCAAGGTTTACAGGCTGACCGGTCCGCAGAGTCTTTCGATTCATCAGGTCACCCAGATCATTTCCGAGGTGACACGGACTCATGTGGAATTTGCTGATATAAGCGAGGAGACCGCCAGGCATGTGCTGGAAAGTTCAGGAATGCCGGCGTGGCATGTGGATGCCAACATGGAGCTTTATGCCCTTGAACGGGCTGGTCTGCTGGAGGAGGTGTCTGCAGACTATCAGTTATTAACAGGCACGATGCAGTCAGGTTTTCTGGATTTCGCGCGGGATCATGCTAATGTTCTGAGGGATTTGGTGGAGCATGAGGAAGAGTAGGGGGATGGTATGTCGTCGAAGATCTTGGTGACAGGAGCAACCGGGGCTCTGGGCAGGCTGGTGCTGAAGTACCTTGTGCATAAGAATTGTACTGCCGTCCGGGCGGGAGTGCACAGGCAGGAAAGAGCCGAATATGTGAAAATGTCCGGAGTGCAGACTGTGCCTCTGGATTTCGGTGATTTCGCCAGCATCGACAGGGCTCTTGAAGGTATCCAGACTCTGTTCCTGCTTACCCCTACTGTGCGGGAACAGGTCGAATTCACTCGCAGAATGGTGGATCGTTGCCGACTTTGGGGTGTTGAACGGATAGTCAAGCTTTCCATTTTCGGGGCGGATTCCCTTCCCGGAACTCAGATCACCCGCTGGCATAACCGTTCAGAAGCCTACATACAGGACTCTGGAATCCCTTTCACTTTCGTGCGCCCCAATGCCATGATGCAGAATTTTGTCAGGCAGGTTCAGCCTGCAGGCAGTTTTCTCTATTTCCCTCTGGGCCAGTCCAGAATCAGCTTTGTTGACTCCCGGGATGTGGCCGCGTTCTGTGCGGAGGTGATCAGTTCTTCTGAATCCCAGGGGCCTATTCTGAACCTCACCGGTCCCTCGGCTCTCACCATGGAGGAGGTGGCTCAGGCAATAACGGATGTGGTCGGGCACCATATCGGCTATATCGACACACCTGAAGACACTTTTGCTCATTTTCTGGAAAGCACGGGAACACAGCAGTGGCTGGCCAATGCCCTTGCTGAGCTCTACTCTCTATGGAGAGAGGGAGAATTTGATGTCACAGTCACTTCCGATTTCGAGCGGATGATGGGAAGAAAGCCCTTTTCTTTCAGAAAGTTCTGCACCGATTACGCTGCTATTTTCAGAGCAATCATTCAGCAGGAACATCATACCAATATGAGATAACAGCCAATCCTGGCGAGGAGACATCGGTGATGATAACTGATTCGGTTGTTAGTGCCCAGGATATTCCGGAGGGTGCCGGGGCGAAAGTGAGGCGTATTTTCCCCTCCGGGAATCTCATGGATTATGATCCCTTCGTGCTTCTTGATGAGTTCTTCGTGGACCCCACTGCCGGTTTCCCGGAGCATCCTCACAGAGGATTCGAGGCAGTCACTTATATGCTGGAAGGGTCGTTTTGGCACAGGGATGTTCTGGGCAATGACAGCGAGGTGGACGCAGGCGGGGTGCAGCGTTTCACGGCCGGTAGGGGACTTGTTCATTCAGAAATGCCCGGAGGGGGGGTGAGAGTCTGTCACGGACTGCAGCTCTGGGTCAATCTGCCCCGCCGCCTCAAGCAGATTGAACCTTCCTACCAGCGGGTCATGCCTGAGGAGATCCCCCGGGAAGATGTGTCCGGGGGTAGTATCAGAACAGTCGTGGGCATTTCCTCTCCGGTTGAACTTAAAACCCGGGTGGTGTATCTGGATCTGAAGCTTGATCAGGGTATTTCCTATCTTCTGCCCGTTTTCAGTGAATTTGTCGCTTTTCTCTACGTATATGAAGGCAGAGTCGAAATTGCAGGGAAAAACTGCGGACAGGGGCAGGCTTATTTTTTCGGACTCTCCAGGGCTGAAACGGTCCGTACTGTGGAGCCCTCCGGTTTTGTTTTTCTGGCAGGAAGACCTCACGGCGAACCCGTATATCACAACGGTCCTTTCATTGACTGATTTTTTTACTTCTACCCTTCGGGTGCATTTAATATATTACCATTCACCATTTGTTTTGCGGAAGTGGTGGAATTGGTAGACGCGCTAGGTTCAGGACCTAGTGGGCGCAAGCCTGTGGGGGTTCGAGTCCCCCCTTCCGCACTTCTGAAATTTTTCCCTCCGAGTTGTTCATCTAAACAATGCAGCAGAAGAATTCTATTGAAGTACTCCCGGCTACAGTGGTTGAAAAGATCGCTGCGGGGGAAGTCGTGGAGCGGCCCGCAGCCGTGCTCAAGGAGTTGGTGGAGAATTCCATTGATGCCGGGGCAACCCGCATAGACATAGCAGTAGAAGATGCCGGTTTCTCTCTTTTGCGCATTACTGATAACGGGTGCGGCATGTCCAGTTCCGATCTGGCCCGTTGCCTTTTGCGGCATGCCACAAGCAAAATCCGCTCGGCCGACGATCTGTTCTCGGTGGCCACTATGGGGTTCCGGGGTGAAGCTCTTGCGAGTGTGGCTGCAGTGAGCAGAATGAGCGTGGCATCTTCTGATGAATCGGGCGGACTCGGTTATGAAGTGAAAGTCGAGGGCGGGGAGCAGAAGCCTGTACAGCCTGTGCCGCATTTGCGCGGAACAACCGTGAGTGTCCGGGATCTTTTCTACAATGTTCCGGCCAGAAAAAAATTTATGAAGACTAAGCGGGGAGAGCAGCTCGCCATAACCCGGATGCTTGAGCAGCTTGTCATTCCTTTTCCGGGCATCCATTTCACGGCGACGGTGGACGGCCGAAAGGTGCTGGATGTGCCGGTTGCTAAGAGTGCCCTTGACAGGATCGCTTCCGTTGCAGGGCACGAGTTTGCGAAGACTCTTGTCGAATGCAGAAACGAAAGCAAGGATATTACCGCTCAGCTTTTTGTCACCACTCCTGAAAAACTCCAGGGCAGGCCGCGTTTTCAGAGCCTGTATGTCAACCTCAGAAGAATCGACAATGATTCGGTCATCTATGCGGT
>JBKHHW010000129.1:0-8707 GCA_046538945.1 Chitinispirillaceae bacterium
CTTCTTCTTACAAAATAAATGTACCACTGCGGCTCGGGGCTTCTCCGGGCCGCGGTTCCCTCTTTTTTTTTGTCGATCTTTTTTTCTGCTCTTCGCTGACTGTTTATAAATCCTGTACAAATCAGTGATTCTTTTTCTCGGAAGGTCGGTTGATGAATGTAACTGTTGCGACATTCTGCTATTTACATGTTTCTGAAAAAACGGTGACCCGCATTCTGCCAATGGTCGAGAAGTCTCAGAATACCTGAGAACGGTGGAGCTAAGCCCTTTCCAAAAAAGCTCTGAATGTGAGAAATTCAGTTAATTCTGCTGCCCGTGGCAGGCAAAGGTACCTTCTGTTTTGATGCTTCCGTTCTGAAATCGCGGGGTTAACGTATCCGATAAGGACAGCTTCCATATGTTATTTCCAAATGTGACTGTCAAATACAGTGGGTCGGAATCAGGTATAGTGTCCATTTCAGCATGCATGTCTGTTATGATTCTAACAAGCTTATGGAAGGAGCTGCTGTCCGGCAGACTGCAATCCGGGCGGGGGAAGTTGTTTGGATGTTTTAAGGGGTAAAGACCCAGATGCCAGAGTTTTTTATCTTTTGGTGAGTAGTAGTAATCTGTTTCCAGTTTGGTTGCTTCATTGAAGATGGAGTATATTACCACGCTTCTGTACATTTTTCTTTTTGGCTTTATCTCGATGACAATTCTTGAACGGGTGCAGTGTTTTTTACCTGGCTTATCCTTTTCTGCTTTTTCTAATGCACTGCTGTAATCCTCTTTCAGAGAAATTTTGTTAAAAACAGATAGTAAATCGGTGTAGTTAGAGTATGGTAATCCATGAAACACTTTATCCCGGAACAGTATATGATAAGAATACTCATGGATTGTGATGTAGAAAATTATTATTCCCAGCAGACCGGCCGCAAGTTTCAGATACCGTATGGCTTTCATGTTCATTCTCCAGACGTGAAGGGCCATAAAATTACGGTGATGTTCACTTCAGAAAAGCCGGCAATCCATTTCAGAGGTGAGTAAAACAAACGTTCCCCTCCATGGCAGAAAGGGAACGCCTGAAAGAAAAGCCTGTGGCTTCATTACTATCTGAGCATGACTTTTTCGGTTATTTCCGTCTTACCGTCGGTCATTTTTACGATGAAGGTGCCTTTGCCCAGTTTCCGGCTGTCTATAATGCAGTGCCCGCCATTGTGAACCGGAGCGGAAAATGTTTTTCTTCCGGTCAGTGTGAAAAGAGATGCTCTGAACTGTGAAGCATCTCTCTTTGGGAATTCAAACGAGAGCTTTAATTTTGATCCGTTGTTCAGTTCTGTTACCGTAACCCCTCCGAAATTGCGCGAAGTGCTTCTGTACTTTACCGGGCTGTTGCTTTGGTCGAATCCGTTGGCTTCTTCACCGGAGAAAACTGCCTCCAGGGCGTTGGAAAGATAGGAGAAGGATGCGTTCCAGTTGATGGTGACCTCGTTTGTGGCAAAGCTGCAGTAGTGGTCGATAAATGAAGTCGCCTCGTGTTTCACATAATTCTCTGTGCAGCCCCATTCGAAAATATCCTGTCCGCCCGTGTGAGGGCCTCCGACCAGAAACCCGGGGATGGGAGCAGCAATTCCGTCGGCCAGAAAGATGCGGTGATGCGGGTTGAGGGGGGACTTCTGACCGAATCCCGTAACATACGAGGTGTTGAGCGGGTTGCGGCCCAGGAGGTAGTCGATCTGGGAAACGGCTGCATCCAGATATTTATTTTCACCTGTAAGGTAGTAGGCATGAAGCAGGATCACTCCCTGATTGGCGGCCATGCTGTTGCTTCCCCATACAAAGTACTTTTCTGTCATGGCGACTTTGTATCCGCAGTTCTGGTTTGTGACAAGTGTATCGGCCAGCGATATGAGTTTGCCATAGGACAGTCCTGTAACGGTGGTATCGAACTTTTCTGTTTCGCTCAGGATTGTAAGAAGCCCCAGGGCTCCGGTCCACTGCCAGTCGGGAACCGGCATGGGAGGAAACTGGTCGTCTGAGGTGGGCAGAAAGGAATCGAAATCTGAACTTTCCGTTGCAGCTTTAAGCTCCGCCGCCGCCCAGAAGAATTCATCCGTAACCAGGTCATCACCGTATTCTCCGGTGTTGACATCCTCGGGCTGGACATAATAGACCTGGGGATTTTCCTGAGCCCATGCGAAGGCATCCTTTGCGGCATCCAGACAGCTCTGTGCGAACGGCTCATCGAACTGTGCATAGACCCGGGCAGCTTTTGCCATGACCGCTGCGAAATTGAGAGTTGCGGCGGTGGTTTTCATGAAGGCGTAGCGCTCCGATGTGCACTCATGCGGCATGATGTCTCCGTCGAACTGCAGCGGGGTTAGTTTGTGATACACTCCGCCGTCTTCATCCTGCATGGTGAGCATCCAGTCAATATTCCATTTGGCTTCATCCAGGATATCGGGAATGGTATTTCCGCTTTCGGGGATGTTGAGCGAAAGTGAACCCATGTAGTCGGGGAAATGGCAGTAAAGCAGCATGAGCGTGTAGGTGGAAATGCCTGAATTGACGATGTATTTGCCGTAATCACCGGCATCGTACCACCCTTTGGGGCTTGAAAACGTGCCTGTTCCCGCACTGGAGTGGACAATTATGTTGTCATCGGGGTGTCCTGCGGGCCGGGCGTAGCTGCCTGCATACTCTTCAGTAAGCTCAATGGAGGCTCTTTGATAGTAGTAGGCCTTGAGTGCCGCTTTTGAAATGTCTTTCATAGGTGCATCTGAAATGCTGAATTCCCTGGAAACCTGATTTCCGTCTTTGAAGAATGCATAGGTTCCGGTCTGCACCACTTCTGAAAAACCGAGAATGCGGGCTGATTCATTTGCGGGAGAGTAGGGTAATGCCTCCCCGGCTTCTCCCGACCAAACGGCCGTTTCTCCGCTGCGCAGTTCATACGTGCCGCCGGTTCCGTTGCGCACCACTCCGTACTTTGGTCCTTCGGAGTAATAGCCCACCTGGTTTATTAGAACCATTTCGTCATCAGGATTCGAACCTGGCGTTCTGGATTCCACCACCGAAAGCAGGCATAGGGTGAAGCTTTCATCGCTTCCCCCGCCGTTTACGAACAACCGTGCATTGTCGTCGGTGATGTCAGCATTCTCCCAGGTGGCCCCGAATTCCTGATAGGTGTCGCTCAGCATTCCATCCGCTTCGATATATGATGTATAGGCCCCGCCGCCCTCTCCTATACCCACAAGGATCTGCTTGTCTCCGTTTTGAGCGGTTCCGCCGAAAGTGATCTTGTAGGTATAGCCCGGGCGGACACTTATCCCTCCCTGGGTCATCTGCACATCCCAGGAATTGGTGCCTCCTCCGCCCGTGAGGTCAAAGAAAAGCCCGTCCCCACATTCACCACTGACCGCCGAGACCGATCCGCCGGGGGTGCGGGCCTCCCAGCTTTCGTCTCCGGAGGAAAAATCGTGATTGGTGACCAGTTCCTGGGCATGAAGACCGACCGCGGTCAGAAAAACGATAAAGAAGGTTGTGAACCTTGCGGACATTGGGTATCTCCTTCTGAATTATGATAAGGTTAGAAGAGCACTGATGTAATGTTAGTATTATTTTCAAAGAAAACGGTTTGGAGATATTACGGGTTAAGTGTGGTACCGTGATTGTGGTCCTTGCCAGTGAGGTGGGACATGATTCAGTTTTCAGTGATTTGAAGATATTATTTGAACTTGTTGGGTAACAGAACCGGACCGGTTATTTCATGCCAGATCCGTTGAGGTTGTTTCTGCAGACCATGAATGAACGTGGTTGCAAAAAAGGTTAAGTGGAGGGGGTGCCTGTGTGCAGGAAAAGGATGAGGCGGGATACACGAACATGTTCATTCTTTCTGTTCCTGTTTCTTTCTGTTTGTGGAGCTGACCCCGGACTTCATCAGACCTTCGGAGTCGACGTTTCTCATCATCAGGGTCGAATTGACTGGGATCTTTTCAGAAGACAGCAGGTCGAGTTTGCTTATATTAAGGCAACCGAGGGAGGGGATTACAGAGATTCTCTTTTCAGCCACAACATGAGTGCTGCCCGCGGGGCCGGGATTGCGGTGGGGGCGTATCATTTTTTCACCTTCTGCCGTTCTGCACTGGATCAGGCTCGTAATTTTATCAATCAAGTTTCCGCGGTGAAGGGCGATCTCCCCCCTGTAGTGGATGTGGAATTTGTGGGAAACTGCAAAGCCCGGCTCCCGGTCGATTCTCTTCATGCGGAATTGAAACGGTTTATCGTCAGGATACAAGAGGTTTACGGTGTGGATCCGGTTATCTATACAACTGAAGAATTCTACGAGCGCTACAGAATGGAAGCGTTTGGCGGATACCGCTTCTGGATCAGGAATATGCGGGGAGCGCCGGAGTGCACGGAGGACTGGTTTGTCTGGCAGTTCAGGGTCGGAGAGCTTGAGGGGTGTGAGAGGGGGGTGGATTTTAATTACCTGAAGGTGGATTTGGGCAAGGTGGGGAGAGTGTCGGGTAGTGTCCTGGAAGAGGTTGAAAAATGAAAGCTATGCAGGTGATATACTATCGATAGTTTCGTGCTCATGCGCAGGAGTATAATATTGACCCGGACTTTACAGGTGCCGCCGGTTTGTCATCCGGGGAGGCATCTGGCATCGTTTCTGGGCACAAGCGGTGGTATAGGCGAGACTACAGTTGGAGAGGTTACGATGGATCTGGAAGGTGCTATCGGCGGCAATACCGAGTATTCGAGCAGAGTGCAGGCGGTATACGACATGTACGGCCCGACCAATTTCCTGACCATGAGTGACCCGTGTCCGAGCAACAATCCGCAAACCAGTCAGATAGATCACAACGGGTCGAATTCACCCGAGTCGATGCTGATCGGTGGCTCTATACAGCAGAACGTGGAGAAGGTAACTCTTGCAAACCCGATCCATTTCGTCTCGAAAGATGACCCGCCGTTTCTGATCGCTCACGGAACAAACGACGCGCTGGTGCCAAACTGCAACAGTATCGAACTACTTCCTCTTTTAGTGAAGATGCATGTATTGGTACCTGCAACATTGGTAATTGGCCTGCAATTGAACCGATGTACTAACCTATCCTACATGTAAGAGTGGGATCTGAGCTGTGCGAATTCTGCTCTTATGGAATGCGGTTTCTACTTTCGCCACGGTTTTTAATTACAGAACACGCCTGATGATTATTTCCTCAATAAATCCCGTGGATTTAATGTTCCTTACCCGTAATATATTTGGATAAAGAATCGGTTTGATGCGCTCAGTATCAGTACTTTAGCATTTAAACCATGCGCCCGAACGGATGCGGGCGTACCACAACAAGGAGGTTTATTATGAAACTGGATACCATAGAGGATCTGCTGGAGGAGCAGCTGCATGATCTCTACAGTGCAGAGAAGGAGTACCGGGATTCTATACCCAAGCTCAGCGAGCAGGCTAATTCCCCGGAACTGAGAAAGGCATTCAACGAGCAGTACGAGGAGGCCCGGAACCAGCTCAACCGGCTTGAGGAGATACACCAGAAACTGGGTCTTCCTCACGATGAGCGCTTGAATGAACCTGTGCACGGCATGGTGGAGGAGAGTGAGAAATTGATGAATACGGAAGGTAACCCTGTTGTGAAGGATGCTGCGTTCATAGCCGCCGCTCAGAGAGTGGATCACTATGAGATGGCGGGGTACGGATGTGCCCGGACCTATGCTCACGAGCTGGGTTACAGGGATGTGGAGAAGATGCTTCAGGATACACTGGAAGAGGTGGGGGATGCGGATAAGAAGTTCACCAGGATAGCTGAAGGGGGATTTTTCAGCAAGGGTCTGAACCAGGAGGCACCCAGGAAGTGAATGCGTGTGATGACCGCCTGAGAAGTGGGCAGTGCAGGGGAAGACGAGCGCTTTCCTGGCACTGCCTTTTTTGGAGCATCTCCCCGGAGGTGACAGAGTGTCGGGGCACAGATTCATCTCCGGGGAGGCCCGCATTTTGCTTCCATTTTCACTTTGTGCCCGTAACATCTATTACACATTCTGAAGGGAGCTTCCATGTGCACCAAACCACGCATAATCGTTCCCGGTGTTTTCTATCATGTCACCTCTAAAGGCGTTTTCGGAGAGGATATTTTCCCCACCCCTGAACTGAAGAGCTTTTTCCTGAAAGAGCTTTCTATCACTCTCAAGAAATATTCCTATCTCTGCTGCAGCTGGTCACTTCAGAAGGATCATTTTCATCTGGTGGTGAAATCAAGCGATGTTCCCATTTTCAAATTCATGCAGAGGCTCAACTCTGTCTATGCCAAAAAGTTTAACCGGGAGCGCGGCAGGGAAGGTGTGGTTTTTTACAGACGGTATGCATCTGTGATTTCCGAAGAGACGGAGCTTAAGAAACTGATCCGTTATGTTCATCTGAATCCTGTCCGATGTGGCGATTGTACAGCGGAGGAGCTGGACCGGTATGAGTGGTGCGGCCACAGAGCTGTGATGCTGCAGGGGGATGAAGACGCAATTCTTGACAGGGACACACTGCTCTGCCAGTTTACGGGTTCGGATCCAGTCGATCAGTACAGGCATTTTCTTTCATCAGTAAGTCCGGGCTGTGACGGCGACGAGACTGTCAGAAAAATCAGAAATGCGAATAAAGGGTGGTTCCATTTCGCAGATCCGGAATTGTTTGTGATAGGAAGCGCTGGTTTCATCCGAAAAGTTCTGGAGATGGATCGCAGCCGAAGAGCCCGCATCGCCCGGCATATCATAGCCGATGCAACCCTGGAAAAAATTCACGGGGCACTGCAGCTCTGTCTTAATTGTGAAAAGGAGGAGCTTTTTCACCAGGGCAGGGTCAATCAGAAATCCACCGCACGGGAGCTGTTTGCTTATACGAGTGCCTGCTGTTATGATTTCCAGGCTACGGAAATAGCTGAATACCTAGGGGTTACCGGATCTGGAGTTTCCCGAATGATCTCCAGATACTCAAAGATTCGTCAGTGGGATTATCTGGTGGATTCAGCCCGAGGGCTTCTGCCTGTAGTCTCTTTCTGATCTGGTCTGACATGTAAATGATTTCATGTGGTGAAAGCGGTTTAGAGCAAGTCGCTTCAGTGCTTCTGGTGCCTTTTACGGGATTTCAGAATGTGCGCATTTAACTTGTGCGCGTTTTGAACAAAAGAAATCTTGATTATTGATCATTATTGAAAACATAGGATCTGGTTTTGTGATGTATTACCTGTTTTTTCAACATAAACCCGGAGATTGACTCCCCGGAGGTGAGTAATTACCGTTACACAAACTCACCTCCGGGGAAAATAGTCATCATGATACTAATTTTCTCGTTTTCCCACTCACCAAAACTGCATATTGAAAACACTTCTGACATTCCCAGGCATACTGGTTACGGTTTTCTTCTGAGCAGTCTGCTCCCTACCCACCACACTCCCATCATCAGAGCCGCAGCGGCATAAAACGGATACCCCGGCATCTTGCTTACCTTGAACTGAAGACTTGAACATTTCGACCGCTGATCAAATTCCCCGTGAGCTCCATAATCGTCTTCAGCATCCACTGGCTCCCATATGTTTGACGGCCTCTGAGGATCTCTTGGTCCATCGTATTGCTGTGCTTCATAAGCGGTTCTCGCAAGGTACCAGTCAAGAAACCCGGGAATGAGTTTATTTGCCCAGATAGCAACAAGCGACATCCCGCCCACGGTTACTTCCCTTCTGCGGTGATGGGCTGCCCAGTAGACCGCTTCCGCCGCGACTTCCGGCTGGTAAATGGGCGGAATCGGCTGGGGTTTTTTGGACATGTTGCTTTTGGCCCAGCTGAACTGGGGGGTATTGAGTCCCGGAAGCTCTACGGAGGTGATCCAGACCCTGCTGTTCTCGTGCAGAAGCTCGCATCTGACTGAGTCTGTGAATCCGTTTATGGCGTGCTTCGAACCGCAGTAGGCCGACTGAAGGGGAATGCTTCTGTAAGCCAGAGAGGAACTGATCTGCACTATAGTTCCGCTGTTCACTTTCAGCATCCGTTTGAGAGCGGCTTGAGTTCCGTATACGTATCCCAAATAATTCACCTCAGTTATGCGGCGAAACTCTTCGGGGGTCATTTTTTCGAATTCGCAATACATGGTAAGCATGGCACAGTTGATCCAGATATCGATTTTTCCCCATTCATCCGTTACTTTCTGGGCGGCCTGTTCCACCAGAACTGGGGCGGAAACATCGGTGGGCAGAGCCAGAGCCTCACCACCCCTGCTGACAATATCTCTGCGGGTGGACTCCAGGCCTGCCTTTCCCCTCGCCAGAAGCGCGCATCTGGCACCTTTTTCTGCAAAGAAACGGGCAACCGCTCTTCCCACCCCCGCTGTTGCTCCCGTGATGACGACTACCTCGTTGTCGTGTCTATTGTTCATAATACTGCCCCGTTCATCCCTTGTTTTGTTCCGGTAGAGCTTTGGATATAGATGGAATCAAGACAGAAACCGGTTCATTTTTGTTCGGTATTCTGTCCTGCAGTTTGTTTTCTGCAATCCTCATACCTCAATAGCGGTTTTTTTTCCCCAAGGTTCGAAGCGGACTGATATTACCCCGGAGGTGACTCTGTGCCGGATCATTCTGTCACCTCTGGGGTGAATCAAAACCATGCAATCTCGGCGTAGATAAGCCTTCACTGAATCAAGCCAGAACAAACGGTACCCCAAATT
>JBKHHW010000130.1:0-8665 GCA_046538945.1 Chitinispirillaceae bacterium
TTGGAAGAGTGGAGGAGCAAGTTGTTTTCCACTGCAGTAGCCGCTACCAGAGCATAAACAGGATAAGGCGTATTCCTCCATATATCTTGATGCCCGATGCCCGATATTCGGCGATAAAGGAATAGTATGAATCGGAATTGAGTGAGAAAATCCTGCTAAGAACATATGGTTGCTTCTCTGTAGATCCCTGCAGGAATTCCATATTAGATACAACTGAAAGAAACCGCTCAGATGCTTTTTCAATGAGAGAAGCGGCTTCAAAATTACCTCTTTGTAACCAAATGAAAATATCTGTATCAAAGAGCATCATAACACCCTGTGCATTTCCCTCTTTACTTCACCGACCGGCTTGGCTTCATTCGTTTTCATACCGAAAAAGGGATGCTCACTGACTTTTGCTGCTTTGTTCTCTGCAGCGGGAACGATAATGCCTTTCACTTTACCGTGATAGAGAATTTTTACCTGTTCTCTTCTATCCAGAGCTCTGAGTACTTCTTTCATGCGGTATCTCAGATCAAGAACTGATGCTTCCATTGCTTCCTCCATTTATGTATAGGTAACATATCATATTTGGACGGCATTGGTCAAAAATTGTGTCTTGTTGAACACGGAATCGCGATCCACATTTGAAATCCCCGTCCTCCACATATATAATACAGAGAGAACCCCATTCTCCTGCCATGCACTCCGGAAACGAGGTAATCAATGCCCACTCATCCTGCTCCTGTTAAACTGAAAAATCTCTGCTTAATAACCTTTATCCTCACCCTCGCATCAGACATTTACAGCACCGTTCTCCGCGTGGGCCCCGGCGGTGATTTTTCAAACGTACAGGCAGCGTCAGAAGAGCAGGTGAGGCGGCTAGGATTAAAAGGAATCTGGCTGGCGGATTGTATCTCCTGAAAACTGTGGGTAAAGAAGGTGCGGGCTGCAATGTAGTGTTGAGGAGGTGAATTCTTGCGGGGAACACCCTACATACACCCCCCCTCCTTGCACTTATCAAGAAGACGCCTGACATTTCTGAGGAGGTCCTCGGTATCGTTTTTGGACACAATACAGTGAGCACCGGCACTTATTGATTCTTCCCTGTAGATATCCACCTCATGACCGGTCACTACCAGTATACAGACTTCCCTGACCTCGGGTTTAAGTCTGCGGATCATCTCTATACCGTCCATCCCCGGAAGAGAAATATCCACCAGAATCAGATGCGCACCGAAAACGGGTATCTCCTCCAGAGCCTTTTCCGCGGTGTCGCTTTCACCTATTTGCGTAATACCGGGAAAATTCTTTCTGAGAAGCCGCTTGAGAATTATCCGCATCGCCTCGTGATCTTCCACTATGTAGACCTTCATCACCATCGCCTCTCAGGACCGTATTTCAAACGGCAGAAAAATCTCACTCCTTGTACCCTCACCGAAACTGCTCTTTATGGAAAGGTCTCCGCCGAACAGCCGAAGCCGCTCCCTTATACTGAAAAGACCCAGCCGGGTCTCATCGGCTGTTTCACTCAGAACCTCACTAACGTCGAAACCTTTCCCGGCATCCCTAACCGAGATTCGTATCTGATTGTCGACATATGTCGCCTCAACCCAGCACTCGTTCACTCCCGAGTGCTGAACCACATTAGCAAGCAATTCCCGCACCATCTGAGTAAGCATGAGCTGGTTTTCACCCCTTACCGAGTCGATGGGCCCGTCCATCTTCAAGTGAACCTCCAAGCCGTAATTTTTCCGCATATGATTCGCAAGCCATTGAAGAGCGATATCCAGCCCCTGAGTGCGGAGAACCGGGGGATTGAGCTCGATAGACAGAGTACGGGTGGTGTTCAGCGCCTTTTCCAGAAGCGATACCCCGTCGGAAACATCATCGTACTGTCCCATTTGAGAAACAGCCTTGTGATCGCGCAGATGCTGGGTAAGAAGCATCTTGGCGCCAAGCAGAAGCTGCTGAAGATTCTCATGAAGGACATAAGAGAAGCGTTTACGCTCCCGCTGCTCGGCAATGGTGAGTGCCCTCGAAAGAGTACGCACCTGTTCAGTTCGCTTGATAATAATTGACTCCAGATTTTCGTTAAGAGTCCTCAACCGCTTTTCATTTTCCGCCAGTGCAGCCTGCGCCTGCTTACTGATATCGATATTTGTAGCAGTTCCATACCACTTGACAATGCTACCAAACTCATCACGAACCGGGATACCACGGCTCAAATACCAGTGAAAACTTCCGTCGGCATGTTTCACCCTGTGCTCTATCTGATAAACTTCTCCAGTTTTCACTGACTTTTCCCACGCGTTAAAAGTAGGCTGCTTATCCTCTTCGAGAAGCACCGGCCCCCAATGCCAAACGCCATTCTCATCGGGCGCGATCCCCCCAAAATCTAGGTACCTGCTGTTATAGTAATCCACAGTTCCGTCGGGATTCGCGGTCCATACAAGCTGAGGCATCGAGTCCGCCAGTTCACGGAAGCGTTCTTCACTCCTGCGAAGAGCGTCTTCGGCCTCTTTTCTCTGGGTAATATCGAAAAATGATGCAACAGCCCCGATCATCTTCCCTGTGCCATCAAAAACAGGCTTCGCGTTAGCTGAAACCCACACAAAAGACCCATCTGCCCGAACAATCCCCTGCTCCACATCGAAAACAGGTCTACCTGTGCGCAATGTGATTATGGCGGGCATTTCATCTACTGGCATCAGTGTACCGTCGCTGCGCATTACATTAGGACCAGATTCTGATTCGGGATTCACCACCTCCCCGAAGCTCCGGCCGAGAATCTTAAAAAGCGAGGCATTTGAATCCAACACGTTTCCCTCAATATCCAGATATGCTATCCCCTCAGCCAGTGATTCCAGAATGGCTCTGACACGGGATTCACTCTCTTTGAGCTGAAGCTCCCTGCTTTTTAGCTGCAGTGCCATTCTGTTTGTGTTTCTGATCAGAGTATCAAATTCGCTCAGGCCACTTCTTGCTTCTATTGTATGGTAAGATCCCTGAGCGACGCTTTGAAGATGAAGTTTGACACCTCTGAGCGATTTGGAGATTGCAGTCACCGTATTACGAGCCAATAGGAGCATCAGAGCGATGACTATCGCGGCAATGACCAAAACCGCTATGAGTGCGATGACGAAAGGCTCAATGAATGAAGAAAAAGTCACAGCCGAACCGGCCACCCATCCGAATTCACCTATGGGCACCCGTGCGCCGATTCTTCTGGGGTTTTCTCCGATCGGAACGGTGAAGTATCCAGAGGCGATCTCACCCCCGAGTGCTTCCCTAAGCAGATGATCGTCATCTTTCCACAAACGACTACTGTCGCTTATATCTCCCAACTGCTGATCAGTATAGATAAGTCTCCCCTCACTGTCGAATAAGGTGAAGTATTCGTTTTCCAGCCGGGGAAGATTCAGGGTGACCCTACCCAGTCTGCTGATCTGAACAGCTGCGAGAACTGCGTACTCAAGTTCGTTGGAATGGTTAAAAAATCCTCTGGCGATGATAAAACTGGGAATGCTGTCGGTTCTGGTGCGGAGAAAATCGGAAACGACGGCACTGTCACCCTCTTTCAACCTTTGGAAGTAGTGCCTGTCTGAAATGTCTATGCCAATAGCGGCAGTATCACTTCCCGCTGCAATAGTCCCGGTAGAATCCACTATAAGAAAGTGTTGAACTGAATAATTGGAATCAGCAAGCAGGTACAAATATTTCCGCAGCTCCTCTTGTTCATAGGGACGCAGATTATCATAGGCCAGCCCTATCGCATACTCCTCCTGAAGCACAGCCCTGATAAAGCCGTCAAATGCGAGCCCTATTGCCTGAGCCATTGCGATATTGTTTCTGTTTTCCTGGACATAACGATTGTGAAACCAATACACT
The DNA here is from genome assembly GCA_046538945.1 of Chitinispirillaceae bacterium. Lineage (GTDB taxonomy): Bacteria > Fibrobacterota > Chitinivibrionia > Chitinivibrionales > Chitinispirillaceae > JAEZKC01. Next base: position 3,871 of record JBKHHW010000130.1, read on the forward strand.
TCTGTAAGTAAGAGCAATACCAACAGGAACACGATGATGATCGAGATCATCCGCATTAGTCGGGAACGAAGGGTTGAATAGCGTTCTTTCATTTCCGTTGCGGACCTTTTTTGCCTTTCAATAATTATCCGAATATTGTCACCAGTTCACCTAATCACCCCAGCGTAAAGTAAAATTCCGCTCCCTCCCCCACCTTTCCTTTTGCCCATACCCTTCCCTCATGACGATCAATCACCCTTTTCACAATAGACAGACCCACTCCGGTTCCGGTGAATTCCTGTTCCGCGTGTACTCTTTTGAACGGTTCAAAGATGGTCTCTGCGTATTCAGAGTCGAATCCGACACCGTTATCCTTAACAAAATACACAGTATTTCCATCATGTAGCTCTGCTCCGAACTCTACACGGGTAGTTTCTCTTTTGGAACAGTACTTCCATGAATTGCGCAGAATATTTTCCAGAGCCACATGCACCAGCTGCGGATCAGCTGAGGCATACACGTTTTCCTGCACAGAGAATTCGGCCCTGCGTTTAGGCTCCGCGCTGTGAAGTTCTTCCAAATACCCTCTCACAATAGAACTCAGATCAACATCCTCCCGCTTGACCTCCTGACGACTCACCCGCGACAACCTGAGTATGTCATCTATAAGTTTCTGCATCTTCTTCACATTGATTATCATCCTGCCCAGATAATCCTGCCCCTCCTCATCGAGACTTTCGGCATAGTCCTCAAGCAGAATCGCAGCGAAATTGCCGATAACAGCCAGCGGAGAACGCAGGTCGTGGGAAACCGAATAGGAGAAGGATTCAAGTTCTCTGTTTGTAGCTGTCAATTCATTTTCGAAATGTTTGCGGTCACTTATATCGATTCCGGTAGCTACAATGAGTGGTGTGTTTCGCTGATCGTCGGGCAAAGAAGTGTTTCTCCAACGAATGAATTTTCTCTCTCCCGACTTGGTTATCCAATGGTTTTCGTGCTCGACCATTTTTTCACCATCGAGAAGACGTTCTGTAACCACCTTTTTAACATCGCTCAACTCATCCTCGGGTACCAGGTCATAGATGGAATGACCCTTGAGCTCCTCGGCACTGAATCCGGTCAGTTCCTCACAAGCTTTATTGAATCGGATTATCCGCCCGTTTCTGTCCGAGATTAGAATCATCGCTCCAGAGGTATCCAGAATCGCATTGACAAAGTTGCGCTCTCCCGTCAACTGTTCCTGTATCCTGCGGAGATTTGTGATATCAGAAAACTCCATTACCGCTCCAAGCCTCCTACCGTTTGCGGAGATGGGAGAAGCGCTGACTGAAATCCAGTATTCCCTGTCGGGCCTGACTATGTCCATAATCACATCGCGTGTAGTTTCACCGTATTTTATCGCCCGATATGAGGGCATTTTGTCAACAAGGTATTCCTTTCCCTCCGGAGACAAGATTTTGAGATCTTTTATACGCTCCTCATAAGGGCGCTTCATATCCTCATCAGTAAAACCAATGACGGCCCGGGCCCGGTCATTCATGCTTACAACAGAACCGTTCTGGTCGTATAAAATGTAACCGTCGGGAAGAGAATCAAGAATTGCCTCCACCTCGGCCCTCCTCGCCTCAGCTTCGTCTAACGCACTTCTTCTTTCAGTAACATCCAGCACAAAAGCCAGAATTTCGCTTTCAGGCCCGGGGAGCATAGTGTCTGCCAAAAGTACCCATACACGTGAACCGTCCTTCCTCATGAACTGCTTTTCATAGGGAATAGCGACTCCAGTTTCCTGAAGCTGCTCAATAGCATGTTCATCCAGATGAGCGAATTCCCGCGGGGTGATCTCTTTCCATGAAATCCTCCCCTGCTCAAAATCCTCTCTGCTGTATCCGACCACATTGAGAAAGTAATCATTGGCAAAGGAAATTGAACCGTCGGAACCGGCTATTATGACTCCCACGATATTCGATGAAGCAATACGCTTAAAACGCTCCGCCGCCACGTTCAGTTCTTCCTGTACACGCTTGATTTCAGATATATCGGTATTGGTACCGAACCAGCGCGTAATTCTACCCGCATCATCCCTGATGGGATTAGCCCTGGACAGAAACCACCGATACGTTCCATCTCCTTTTCTCATGGGAAATGTAAACTCCCAGATTTTTCCACTCTCTATGGATTCCTGAAATGTAGTTGTAGCCCTTTCAACAAAATCCGGATGAATAACTTTTTTCAGTCCTTCGGCTTTCATGATCTCCAAACTGGTTGAGGTGAAATCGTACCACCTTTTATTAAACCAGAAGATCTCTCCTTCCGGAGTGGCCATCCAGACAAGCTGAGAGATATTGTCCGCCAGCGTCCTGAACCGCTCTTCACTTCCGCGCAATGCACTCTCGATTTTTTTCCTTGCGGATATATCCTCTATCGTATTCACCGAACCGATACGCCTGTTGCGCGAGTCGTAGATTGCGGACACTGTAACATGAACCCAGAGCCGAGAACCGTCTCCTTTCAGATATCTCTTCTCATAGGAGTATTTTCGAAAGACTCCCTCATGTAATCGAGCATTGATCCTGTTACTTTTCTCCCTGTCCTCGGGAGCAGTCAGATCATAAACGTTGTACTTGAGCAACTGCTCTCTGGTATAACCCAGTATCTGACAGAGCTGTTCATTGACAGCAATGAAATGGCCATCCCGGTCCGCTTCCACGATACCGAGTGCGGCATTGTCGAAAATACCCCTGAACCGCTCTTCGCTTTCCCGGAGCGCCTCCTCTGTCTTTCTGCGTTCTGTTATATCGTGAATAATGGAGAAAAGAAGCTGTCTGTTTTCTGTCTGTACAGGTGAGGAGTAGACTTCCACCCATCGTAGTTCACCATCAGAAAGCTTATGAGGAAAGATAAAATGGTCCCGCTGCTCGAAAAGCGCCCGCTGCATCTCTTCCACAACCTGCTCACGTGAAAGCTGATTGAGATCGTTTATATTCATCAGCCGAAGTTCTTCCCGGCTGTAACCGTAAAACCTAACCGCGGAATCATTGGCATCAATGATGATACCCGTATTGGGGTCAATCAGAAGCATAATCGCTCTGTGATACTCGAACATGCGCCTGAACTGAAGTTCACTTCTGCGAAGCTGCTGCTCTGTTTTCTTCTGCTCTGTGATTTCACGCCAAACAGTTATGGCCCCGGTCAGATTTTGCTTTTCATCAAAGATCGGAGCTGCTGACAAGGCGAAAAGCCGCTCATTCCCACTTCTGACCAGCAGATACTCTTTTTCAGATACAATCTTCTTTTCCCGGATGGCCCTGCACAAAGGCAGAAAATGATAATGCGGCGGTTTGCGAGTCGAGGGGTCAAGTATACCCCATACATCCGGCTGCTCCTCAGTGCCGACAATATCCTCTACAGACATCTGCAGGTACTGGCTCTGAAGACGGTTTGCCTCAACTATTCTCCCTGTTTTATCCACCAGCATGATTCCAACCGGGGAAAATTCCATAATGACATCAAGAACCCGTCTGCGCTCCTCGGCTACCGCAAGACTTGTCCGCAATTCTGTGATATCCCGCCACGCACCGATTGCACCAGTCACGTTTCCCCTTGTATCTCTTATTGGTGACGCGTTGATGGAGAAAATTCTGGTTTTCCCATCCTGCTTTTGAAATACCTCGTAGTTCAAATACTGTTCACCTGTAATGACAGACTTCGAAAGAGGATGTTCGTCCGGAACCAGTCGCCTTCCATCAGGCCAGTACAAATCCAGCAGCTCAAGCCTGGCTGGCTCGTTTGTCCTTAGAACATCCTCCACAGATACCCCCAGCACCTCTCCCATGCGCTTACTGACACTCCGTATCATATGATTTTCATCAGATACCATTATTCCTTCAGGAATAAACTCAAGCAGTGCGTCAAGTGTGGCTGTTTTCTTTTCAAGCTGCCGGCGGGTTTTCCTCAGTTCGGTAATATCATTTCCATCAATCAGTATCTCCTCCCCTTCTCCAGACCCGTCATACGTCACCTTCAAATTCCAGGTAAACCAGATCCGTGAACCGTCCCTGCATACGCCTTCACTTTCGTTTGCATAATGCCCGGAAGGATTCGAGAATAACTCCTCCACCAAGTCCGAATTGTCATTTCCTGATGAATCGAACTCGGGAACAACAGTTCCCACAAAAGACCTTTTGCCAATAACCTCATTGCGGTTATAACCGAAAATCTTTTCAGCAAAACTGTTGAAAAAAGTGATTACCCCTTTGCGGTTGAACCCTATTATAATACTGTTGATATCCTCCACGAATTTGCGGTACATCTCCTCGGATGCTCTGAGTTTCTGGGCTGATTCATGTTTGTCAGTTATATCTTCAACCGCAAGCAGAATGAATGATTCCTCTTTCACTTGAGTTTCCAACAGCCTGGCACTCAGCAGCATGACCCTTTCCCCAAGCCTCTCGAACACATGCTTCACCTGGAAATCTTCAACCAACCGATGCCCGGAAATTACATCACTCAGAAGATGGCGAAGATCGGGGATGTCCCACTGACCATTGCCCAGGCGATACACGCACCTTCCTTCGGTTTCCTCTCTCGAGACCTGGAATTTTTTGTAAAAGGATCGGTTGGCAAACACAACCCTCAAATCACCATCCAGGACAAGAAGCGCTTCGCGCACTGTGTCGACGATTGATTCTGCAAACCTGAGGGAATAGCTGTTATTCATCAGTTATCCGTTGTTCTGTTATCCGTTGACCGTTTTCGGTTGTTCGTTGACCGTTTTCGGTTGTTCGTTGACCGTTTTCGGTTGTTCAGTTCCGCTCAC
>JBKHHW010000131.1:0-8655 GCA_046538945.1 Chitinispirillaceae bacterium
CTACTGAGCAATCAAAAATTCACCTCCGGGGCATTTATTACGGGTGATTATCCTAAAAAAGCAGTTCGCAATCCTGTTCTGCCTCTTTCACTTCGGAAAAAAGAATGGATTGAAGAGTTTTCGCGTGAAAAACAGATTGATTGAGGACGACAAAACCTCTGAATGCCCGTAGAAAGACAACAGAACCCCTTGGAGCGACTTTCTGAAGAAAACGCCGTCTGTTCATAAATCCACAATAGTCGGAACCCGAACTGAATCAGGAGGCAGACGATCCGACAGCCATACACCCGCGGGCCAACTCAACCAGATACTGCCATCGGGAAATTCTTGCGTATCTTGAAACCATCCTGGACACCCCTGAACCGGTGATCCCGAGATAGTTGGCAATTTCCGTATTTTGAAAATCGTAGCAGCATGCTCCCAGATATGCAAAAAGTTCACGCGAAGTGGATTTCTGATTGACCCTGCCCTGAAGAAAAAGCTCCTCTTTCTCACAATTTAGACAAAGCTGCAGCGATGCATGAATCTTCTCCAGCGGTGTATTGAACGTAATATGCCGGGCCACACGGGCTCTTCTGCAGCGGTCCCTCTCCAAAATCATTCTTATGAAATCAGGACTGCCGATCACCCACAATTCCGGTTTTGAGAAATTCATCTTCCCTCTGTTTGCATTTCTGACAATCCTTATGACCTCATCATTACTGCAGTCGGGCGCTCCTGACAGAAGGTACGTTTTGTACTGATCAAGAGAGTCGGAACCGGGAAACTGATCAAGAAGACACCCTTTGTCCAAAATATCGTCTCCCCCCTCCTGCATGAGTGCTTTGTGGCCGCTCCATTGGTAGTGATCCAGACCTTCCAGAGTGCACTCACCGCACCGAACCGGGTTCAGGTGAACGTAGCGGATAATTTTTTTGAGCTCGATTTCTTCAGAAATGACGGAGGCATAGCGCCTGAAAAAGACCACTCCCTCGCGGCCGCGCTCACGGTTGAATTTTTTGGCATACACGGAGTTGAGCCGCTGCATGAATTTTGATATGGGGACATCGCTTGATTTCACCACCAGATGATAATGATCATCCTGGAGTGACCAGCTGCAGCAGAGAAATGCGAATTTTTTGAGAGTGATGGCCAGCTCTTTCAGAAAAAAGGCTTTCAGTTCGGGGGTGGGAAAAATGTTTTCACCGAAAACGCCTCTGGAGCAGACCTGATAGAAGACAGCGGGAACGATGATGCGGGGTTTGGTGCACATGGAAGCTCCCTTCGTGTGTATGTGGATGTATACGGTAGGTAGAAAATAAAAGCAAAATGCGGACCTCCCCGAAGGTGATTCAATGTTTCAGCATTCCGTCACCTCTGGGGCAACCGATGCCCGGGATAGTGGCACTACCCCCCAAAACCCATCCCCTCCCTCCCCTATCCTATATTATTTTTACCTCTCTATGGCCAAATCAAAAAAAAAATCCCCCAGATGCAAAAAGCATCCCTCTAGAAACGCAAAATTCCTATGCTACCGCTGCAAAACACCCATCTGCAACACCTGTGCAGTTCATAAAAATAATAACGTATACTGCTCCAACTCTTGCGCCTCACCACCAACCCTAATCCTCTCCTCTCCCGGGATAAAAAAAAAGGTAACCACAACCAAAACAGCGGCCATCATCCTTTCCCTCGCACTCCTCTCCCTATGCGGAATCCTCTTCACCGTCTGGGCATCACTGCGTATCAAAACGCTCGAAAAAGAAAACAGTGCGCTCCTTGAAGAAAATCTAACGCTCTCCGAAAAGCTTGGAACTCTTGATACGAAACTTGCCCGACTTCTCAAAAAAACTGAAAAGTCCTCAGCGGTCAAAACCAGCATTCCCCCTTCGGAACCAAAAAAACAGAAAGCGCGATTCACAAACTTGAAATCCCGCCTGACACCGCTTGGGCTCCCCTACACCGTCGACAACGGCACCACTTCAAAAAAGCTGGTCGCGCTGACCTTCGACGGAGGCGCCCACGATAACGCAGCCACCGAGATCCTGGACACCCTCGCCTCCCGCAACGTCCAAAGCACCATATTTGTGACCGGCAGATTCATCCGAAAATATCCCAATATCATAAAGCGGGCGGCACGTGAAGGACACGAACTCGGTAATCACACTATGAGTCATCCCCGCCTGACCACCTACGCTCAGACAAAAACCCACGCCACCCGTTCCGATATCACACGCCAAAGCGTAATCAGAGAGCTTACCGGAGCCGAAGGGCTTCTTGAAAGTATTACCGGACTGAGCTTTTCCCCTCTCTGGAGGGCGCCCTATGGTGAGTTCAACTGGGAAATCTGCAGCTGGGCTCAGGAGGCCGGCTATATGCACATCGGGTGGAGACGCGGAAGAACCTGGTCGGAAAACCTTGACACAAACGACTGGATACCGGACCTGCACACTCCCGGTTACAAATCGCCGGAACAGGTGATGCGGAAAATGCTGCGGATGGCCCGAAGCGGGGAGCTTAACGGCGGTATCGTGCTTATGCATCTGGGAACAGTGCGCAAGGAAAGATCACAGCAGGTTCATCTCGTTCTCGGCGAGCTCATAGACAATCTGCGCGAGCTGGGGTATGAAATGGTGACCGTGTCGCGGCTGCTGCAGGAATCGAATATCGATATGGACATTTTTGAAAAACAAAACATTACAGCAAACAGGACTAACTCATGATTCTAGGCATGCCCCCCGAAATTTTCATTCTACGTATCCCGATTATTCTTCTCACGCTCACAATTCATGAATTCGCTCACGGCTGGATGGCTTTCAAGTTAGGTGACTCCACGGCCCGTGATGCGGGGCGGCTTACCCTCAACCCCATCAGCCATCTGGATCCGCTGGGCGCAATCATGCTGATGACCGGAATATTTGGATGGGCCAAACCGGTCCCGGTAAACGGATACAACCTGCTCAATCCGAAACGGGACATCGTTCTTGTTAGTATTGCCGGTCCGTTTTCAAATATTTTAATGGCTATTGTCTTCGGGCTGATAATCCGTTTTCTTGGCAGTCACAATCCGGCTATGCTTCAGGGACATCTGCAGACACTACTGTGGCTGGGATTTTACATCAATGTGGGGATAGCCTTTTTCAATCTTCTACCGTTTCCCCCTCTGGACGGATCAAAAATAGTGATGGGTTTTATTCCGGACAAACATATTCCCCGCTACCTCCACATGACAAGACATGTGCTGATTGTATTTATCATACTCATAGTGGCCGGAACTGTTTTCGACAGTCCAGTATTATCCATCCTGCTGGATCCGCTCTATAAGCCATTTGTGAATGTAATCCAGTTCATCACTTTCGGAAAGGTAGTGTAATGTCAGGCATCTCGTTTTCACCGGAGCGGATAAGAAAGATCATCGATGAGTTCAAGTCCTCGGAGATCATGGTGGTGGGCGATGTGATGCTTGATGAGTACATATGGGGTGATGTGAAGCGCATATCCCCCGAAGCGCCCGTTCCGGTGGTGGAGATCGAATCGGTCACGGTAAGGCTGGGAGGGGCTGCCAATGTGGTCCAGAACCTCCGGAAACTGGAAATCAACCCCGTCCTGATTTCTCTCTGCGGCCGGGATAAAAACGGACGGAAGCTTCGAGGGATGCTGGAAGACTCGGGATGCAGCTCCGAGGGGCTTGTGCAGTCGCCCAAACGCCCCACGACTATAAAAACCCGAGTCATGGCGCGTCACCAGCAGATAGTCAGAGCCGACCGGGAAACCACAGCAGACATGGATTCCCAGGAATACGATGCGCTGTGGTCCCGCTTCGAGGAAAAAATCGAAAGTGTAAAAGGAGTGATCGTTTCCGATTACGGTAAGGGTGTCATCTCCCAGCCGCTTATCGGAAATCTTATCGAAACATGCACAAAGAAAAACAAATTTGTCGCTATAGATCCCCAAGAGCGTCATTTCGATCTCTATCGAGGGGTTTCCATCATCACTCCCAACCTGAAGGAAGCTCACGCGATGCTGGGACTTCCCTACAAAAGCTGTTCGGATCAGGAAGTGCAGGACATCGGGTGGAAACTGATGGAGCAGCTTTCACTTCCTTATCTGCTGATTACGCTTAGTGAAAGAGGAATGGGTCTTTTCGAAAAAGACGGGAAGGCGTACACCAACCTTCCCACAGCCGCCCGTAAGGTGTTCGACGTGACAGGCGCGGGAGATACGGTGATAAGCGTATACAGCGCTGCAAGTGTGTGCGGCGCCACACCTCTGGAGGCGGCTTTTCTGGCCAATCATGCGGCTGGATTGACGGTTGCAGAACTGGGAACGGCCTCAGTAGACGCAGCGTCGCTTCTTCAGGGCTGCGGATGCGCCATCATCAGGAACTGAAATCAAACATCTAATTGGGGAATATGCAGTTCGGGGATGGGGGTAGCCGCTTTGTAGAAGCCCGGAACACGTTCCCCTTCAACCAGTGCATGAAAATCTGATCCTCCGGTGGGAGTCAAGCCGAGCGAAACGGATATCTTTCTGTATAACTCAATCTGCTCATCAGTGGTGTGAGGTGAATACACCTCCACTCCCTGCAAACCGAACTTTTTCAGGTCGGCAACAAATTCAAACAGATCCGTATTGCTCAAGTTCAGCTGTGAGGGGTGGGCCAGCACGACAAAGGCACCCGCCTCCCTCAGAAGCCCGATACCCTCCCCGGGAGCCAACCGGAACCGGTCAACATACGCCAGTCCTCCACGGGTGAGGTATTTGTCAAAAGCTTCCTGTTTAGAGGACACATGCCCTGCTTTGTAAAGAGCAGCTGCAATATGGGGACGCGCAACGACCTCTCCCCCCGCCTCCTGACGAAGCTGCTCCGTGCTTATCCTTATGCCAAGATCGCGGAGCTTTTCCAGTATCAGCTCGTTGCGCAGATCGCGGCTTTCTCGAGTTTTCTTCAACACGGCCTCGAGCGGTTCATGATCATGGGAAACACCCAGGCCCAGTATATGGCAGTTGCCTCTCTTCCATTGAGCAGACAGTTCGATTCCGGAAAGAGCCTTGATTCCACGCTCCCTTCCGTAACGGACAAACCGCTCCACACCCGCGGTGGTGTCATGATCACAGAGGGCAATTACCCCTACTCCATTGGCTGAAGCAAGATCAAGAAGTTCTTCGGGGCTGAGCTGGCCATCGGATTCGGTGGAATGAACATGAAAATCATTGAGCATGTGAATTTCTCTCAGGTGGTTTAGTTAGTCAACCAGAAATAAGTTATCTTCTGTAACTCCGATATGACCAGACGCATCACACTTTTGTGTTTCCACCATTTCCGAAACATCTGCTCATTGTAACTATAGCGTTCCATTGGTACCGGCAGATAGTGGAACTTCACTAAGTCATGCAGGTCGGTCCTGTTTACCATCATCTTTATTCTTCTCATATGATAAGGGCTCGAGACAAGCCCCACATGAAGAGGAGATGATGCGCTTCGGGAAACGAAATGGACGCTGTCCTGAGCTGCATTGCCCGCAGATTGCCTCCGTGCTTCCCCGGATCTTACCCAGAAATTCAGAACCGTAACTTCAGAAAGTGTACTGCTGCACGTATCGGTATAACTGACCCGTTCCATATCGTAACCATCCCTGCGCAACAGCCTGGTATAGCCGAATTTGTAATCGCTGATAAACCAGTGAGCACCGGTATACCTCTCCATCAACTCTCTGGAATACTTCACCCGCACGCCCTCACCACCGAAAGTAAATACGACATCCAACCGTTCGGGAACCGGATCTGAAACCAGAAGCCAGCTGCCCGCATTGAGCAGAAACAACCAGAACAAAACCGCGGTAATGATGAAGCCGGCGCCACCTACAACCAGTTTTTTTCTTTTATCCATTTTCATATCACTTTATCAATCAGAGCCAACCGAGCAGTTTATATGTGATTATTCCGTAGTATTCATGAAGCGCCACTGTGGATTTGTACAAAGAGATAACATTAGGCAGGAGCGCATAAGGTTTGCAGTTCATTTTGTCTGTTTCACGATAATCGGTCGGAGCCGGTCTTACTCTGAACCCCAGTTTTTCAAATATCGCAACAGACCTGGGCATATGGTACGCGCTGGTTACCAGATGGATATCCTTTTGCATACCCGCCTCTTCCATCACCCGCTTTACAAAAAGAGCGTTTTCCCGGGTTGTGCGGGATTCTCCCTCCAAAATGAAAGCTTTCCGGTCGATGCCTGCAAACTCTGAAAGCAGTCGAAACGATGCTGCCGCCTCGGGTTCCTCAGCATTATCCATGAACTCTATTCTGCCGCCGGTAACGATGAGACGTTCCGAGCCGCTCAATTTGAAAACCCTTGCAGCATGAATCATCCGATCCGCATTGCAGTTCGTTTCGTCAAAAAATCTAGGGGGCTGTCTGGATTCCATGTATCCCCCCAGAAGTACCACTGCAGGCGCCGGCCCGAAATCCATAGTCTGACGATACCGCGTTTCGAGACCCCGGATCAAAAAATATGAAACGGATGGCAAGGAAAACAGAAACAGTACCACAACCGCACTGACAAAAAAAATCAGTGCCCGCCTTTGCCTGCGCAAAAAACTGAACAGCAGCCCCAGCAGGGAAAGTGTAAATACTGCACCCAAAGGGTAAAAAGGCAAAACGAGAAGTTTCGAGAGTACGAGAAGCATTTTTTTCCAGCCGGTTTCAGCGAAAAAGATCCAGTATGTAAGTACGATCAATGTGAACAGATAGTGGATGAATAATGAAAATCAGTTCATCCCACTCTGAAATCAACCTTTTGTGGCTCCGTATCTCGACCTGTACTCATTTATTCTTCCCAGCACTTCATCACCAAGCAGAATTTCTCCGTCGATTTTTCGGTTGTGCAGGTAATCCACTATCTCGTCCAGCGTGACAATTGAAAAGGTATCAAATCCGAATTCCTCATTCAATTCGGCAAGTGCGCTTTTCTCACCCCTGCCGCGCTCCATCCTGTCCACAGATACCACAAGCCCGACCACCTCCACACCGGAAGTCTTCCTGAGCAGAGGGACCGACTCCCTGACCGATGTCCCCGCAGTGGTCACATCCTCGATAATTACCACCCTGTCTCCGGACGAAAGCCTGCAGCCCACCATCGAGCCGCCCTCTCCATGATCCTTCACTTCCTTGCGGTTGAAGCAAAAGGAGACATTGAGACCATACTGTGCCTGAAGAGCAACCGAAGTCGTCACAGCCAGAGGAATCCCCTTGTATGCAGGCCCGAAAAGCACATCAAAGGACTCTCCCAGCCTGTTCTTCAAAGCCTCGGCATAGAATTCACCCAGCTTTTTTAACTGTTCGCCTGTACTGTAGTTTCCGGTATTGATAAAAAAGGGAGTGTTACGCCCGCTTTTGGTAACGAATTCCCCAAACGTAAGCACTCTGGAACGCACCATGAATTCGATAAAATCTTTTTTATACTGTTCCATACACCCTTCCAGATTAAAAGAAAAACTTCCTGTTCAAAAATAAACAAAATGCCCTGAACCCTGAACGTTGAACCCTGAACCCTGAACGTTGAACCCTGAACCCTGAACGTTAAACGTTAAACCCTGAACGTCCCACCCTACACTTCCACCTGCAGTCCGTCATATGAAAAATTCATCCAGGAATCAAGCTGCCCGGAGTCGATTTCATAGTGAATATCGTGACTCATATGAATGAAAAAACAGCGTTTAGGTGCCAGGCGTCGGGCCAGTTCCATACTCTGAGGAAGAATGAGATGCGTAGAATGCTCTCTTTCATCTCTCAGACAGTTCAGAATCAGACAATCCAGCCCCTTCAGCAGACTCTCATTCCGAGACTCTACATGCTTCACATCGGGGATATACGCCACATTTTCGATTCTGTAACCGTAACACCCCTCCATTGCTCCGTGTCTAACCGGAACCGGAACGATCTCCATTCCAGCAGCTTTAAAAGAGGATTCCACAACCCTGGTGGTTATCCTGGGAATTCCTCCCCCTTCGAAGGTGCCGGGATCGAAAATATAAGAAAATGTTCTTCTGACCTGCTCGATTGTCTGCGCTGAAGCATAGAAAGGGATTTTAGATTCCTTCGTATAGGAGCGGATATCGGGAATCCCCCCAATATGGTCCGCGTGAGCATGGGTCAACAGGACGGCATCTATTCTTTTGATATTCTCCCTCAGAGCCTGCTGACGGAAATCGGCGGACACATCCGCCAAAACGGCCTTGCCCTCCTTTTCCAGAAGCACCGAAGAACGGGTCCGTCTGTGGCGTTCATCCTGAAGAGCTAACCGGCATACCCCCTTGGGACAGCGGGCATAGCCCTCAATCATGCAGTCAAGGGAAGGTACCCCGTGAGATGTCCCGGTACCCAGAAAGGTGATTTTCACGTCTTTAGCCGTTTTTCCGTTAGCCGTTTTTCCGTTAGCCGTTGTTCTGTTAGCCGTTGTTCTGTTAGCCGTTGTTCTGTTAGCCCGTTAGCCGTTATACCGCTGTTATCCGTTCCGCTCCCCCTGCCTGTGCTAAGCTTGTTAAAGTGAGCCCGCCCTCAGAGTCGAAGCATATTCTGAACGAATCTTTGAGTCGAAGTGGGTGAACTCCCTTCTAGAATTCCCCTGGCAGCATTCAAAACTCCTTCTGCAGCCGCCCCCTGTCTCCTATTCCC
>JBKHHW010000132.1:0-8558 GCA_046538945.1 Chitinispirillaceae bacterium
GGAACATAGTACGTTCCCGCATTCACTCCAGCGCCCTGGATAGTAACCGGTATCAGCTCGATATTGTTGTTGTCCGGCTTATACAGATAAGACTGTGAGAACAGAAGTGCCCGACATAAAACGACAAGTATCATGAGTCTGGTTTTCCACATATTCCACTTCCTCCTATTATGACCGTGTTAGCTAGCTTGCCCCCACTCCGAACAGAGCTACTGGTATAGTCTTCAGAATTATTCTCATATCAAGCCACAACGACCAGTTGTCTATGTACTCCATATCCATCTCCATCCACTTCTCAAAGGGAATGTTGTCCCTTCCCGACACCTGCCAGATGCAGGTGATCCCCGGCTTCACCGAAAACCGCCGCCGCTGCCAGTCCTGATTGAACCCCCTGTAGTCCCGGATGGGCAGAGGCCTGGGCCCCACAAGCGACATATCCCCCCTGAGCACGTTTATCAGCTGCGGAAGCTCATCGATACTGAATTTGCGCAGAAATCCGCCCACAAAGGTCACCCTGGGATCGTTTCTGATCTTGAACGCCGCACCATCCCTGCGTTCATTTAAAGACTCGAGTTCACTCATGCGCTTTTCGGCATCGGCAACCATCGTCCTGAACTTCACAACCCGGAAGATGCGCTTGTTCATTCCCACCCTGGGCTGAAGAAAGAACACCGGCCCCCTGCTGGTAAGTTTTATGGCCGCGGCGGCCGCAAGCAACACCGGAAGACTCAGAGTCAGAAAGAAAAAGGCCGCCACATAGTCGAAAAACGACTTGTAAATCACCATGCGGCGGTACATCCCCCCCGTGACAAGAGTTATAAGTGTCTTCTCTCCCAGATGCTCCACTTTTGCCCGGGCAAGCCTGAGATTCAGAAGATCGGCATTGAGCCTGATTACTATTCCCTGAGTCTCCGCAGCGCTGGCCATGGCGTGAATCTCCCGGTAATGAGTCCGGATGGGAAGACAGACTATCACCTCATCCACCACGTTGTCCCGGAGATAATCTGTAAAGTGATCGAAATCGGTGACTATGTCGGGAAGATCCGCATCCCTCTTCCCACCGCCATGCCAGGAGGTATCCACAAACCCCCTCACCACATAACCCAGCTGAGGAGTTTTTCTGATAAGGCGCGCATACTCCTGAGCCTTTTTCCCCGTTCCCGCAATCAGGATAAAGCGCAGATCCCTCCCCCTCACCCGCACAAATCCCAGAACAAGCCTGAGCAGAAAACGGAAGGTGACAAGAAGGAAAAGACTCGACCAGAAGAACAGATGCAGAAACGGAAGGCTGACAAAATCGAGCATTACTATCTTTGCCGCCACCTCTATCACCATGCAGACTATCACCCCCGCGCTTACCAGAGTCACTTCTTCCAGAAACGAAGTGAAACGCTTGGAATCGTATGCTCCCAGCTTGAAAAAGGCGTAGTGCCACAGGAAAAGCTTCGTCCCGAAAAGCAGACCGCTCCAGCAGGAAAACCGGGTGGCTATCAGAGCTGATATACTTTCAAAAGTTAAAGAACCGCTGACTGCGGCTTCCGCTGCAACCAACGCCACCGCCATGAGTACAATATCCACCAGTTTGAAAGAATCGGCCAGAAATTGACGATGTACAGCTTTCATATTCTTTTCAGACCCTTTATGAATCCCGGATACTTCCTTCCGCCGCCAAGCAGAGGAAAACCTAACCAATTATAATTACCAAAGGAGAAGAGTACCAATCGGAAAGAGACTAACTGCTGTCCAGCAACTGCCAGTCATCTAACTGCAATAGAAAGGCCACTTGGAAAGAGGCTCAGAATAAAGCTCAAAAGGCATTCTGAGCACCTGTCACCCGAAAAACCGTTACCGCCTTTTATCAGAATTTTTCCTTAATTGAGAGAAGATCCTTTAATCAGAATCTTTTGATGGTAAAGTCTGTATACCCCGAGGGAGACCGAAAGAACACAAATCAAGACGACAGCTGCCCGCCCAGCCCGCTCGCAGCAGGAGGCTTGCATCACCCAAATAAGCTGTTTTCAAGCACTAAAGCCTAAATATCTCTCATAACTGGCCGTAATTGATTATTTTGTATCCACCATGAAAATTCTAGTTCTCAACTGGCGCGACATACAACATCCCGACGCGGGCGGGGCAGAGGTCCATTTCACCGAACTCTTCAGACGCCTGGTGATAAAAGGATACGAGGTGACGCTTTTGACCACCCGGTTCAAAGGCAGCCAGCCCAGAGTTATCCAGGAGGGCATCGAAGTGCTCAGGTGGGGTAATACCTACACCTTCAACTGGGAAGCGCCCTTTCTGATCAGAAAACTGCTAAAGAGCAGAACATTTGACCTGGTCATAGACGATGTGAACAAGCTCCCCTTCTTCACACCGCTCTGGTTTCCCTCCATCCGCTGCGGAGCCTTTTTCCACCACCTGTTCGGAAAAACCGTCTTCGGCCTCACCGCCCCACCCATGGCGGCCTACGTCTACATGATGGAAAAACTCTATTCATATATATATAAGAAGGTACCCTGCAGCACCGTATCGAACAGTACCGCCTCGGAGCTTGAACAGCTAGGCTTCCCCCGAGATAAGATTACCATCATCGAAAACAGTGTCGACACCGACCACTACAGCCCCGACCCCTCGGTTACCAGGCAGGATGATCTGCTGCTTTATACCGGCAGACTCAAAAAGTACAAACGGGTGGATATCATTTTCGAGGCCATGCACGTACTAGATGAATCAGGGCAGAAGGTAAGGCTGTGCATTGCCGGAGCCGGAGACGACCTCGGGCGCCTTGAAGACCGCTGCCGGGAACTGGGTCTTGAAGACAGGGTCGAGTTTGCCGGCTTTGTCAGTGAAGAGAAGAAAATCGAACTGTTCAGATCCGCCGCCCTTTTCGTGAATACATCCGAAAAGGAGGGCTGGGGGATCACCAATATCGAAGCTGCCGCCTGCGCTACGCCCGTAGTAGCCAATGATGCTCCCGGACTGAGGGACTCGGTGATAAACGGCGAAACGGGGGTGCTCTACCGGGAAAACGACGCCCGGTCTTTGGCAGAGTGTGTGCAGCGAATGCTAAACAGCAGAAAACTGAGACAGGAATTTGGAGATCGGGGCCGCCAGTGGGCCCTTAAGTTCTCCTGGGACTCCAGTGCGGAAAAGGTGGAAAAGTGGCTCCACAGCATAGTGGAAAAAAGATAATCATATCTGTTCTAAAGCTCTCGGCTACAGCGGCGGTAGTTGTCTTTCTGATCTACAAACTGGGCTGGCAGGACATACTTGACACCATGAAAAGTGCGGATCCGGGCTGGCTTGCCGCCTCGCTGGGCGTGTTTCTGATGAGCGGCTGGCTTGGGGTGGTGCAGTGGCGCATACTGCTTGAAAACAGAGGCATTCCGCTTCCTTTCTGGCGTGCGTTCAAACTCTACTTCATCGGCATGTTCTTCAACAATTTCATCCTGGGGGGGATAGTGGGCGATGCGGTGAAAGTGTCCTCCATCCGCTCCCAGGAGAACAAGGGGATGGCCGGGCTCGCCGCCACGTTTCTGGACCGTTTTGCGGGCCTGTGGGCCATGTGCGGGTTCGCCGTACTGGGAAGTGTGGTGCTTCTCAACCGGGGTCTGCTCACGGAGGGCAAAATAGGCACGGCGATCATCGCTCTTTTCGCCGCTTTCGCGCTGTTCGCCGGGATCATGCTGTTTCTCATGCTCAAGCCGCTGCAGAATCTGTTCTTCTCGGTTTCGGACAGACTTTCCATCATGCGTAAAGTCAAGCTGAGAGAAATAATCTCCGAGATGCTCATAGAAGCCCACGACCTGAAGCTGCTCACCTCAGTTTCCGGGCTGTCGCTTCTGATACAGTTTCTGCGGATCGGGGTTCATATCCTGGTCGCGGGTGCACTGGGGTTGCTTACGGCAGCGAACTTTCAGTACTTTTTTATATTCGTACCGATCATCGCCATGCTCATGACCATACCGCTGCCCTTCGGCATCCGTGAAGCGGCCGGCGGGGCGCTCTTCGCCCTGGCGGGCTTCCCCACCGAAGCCGCCATCGTGATGGGCTTTCTGGCATCTCTGGTCGGTATAGCCGCAAGTCTTTTGGGAGGAGTCTTTTTTGTCACAGGAAGAATTTACCGTTTTGGAAAGTAATCTGGACATTTCGATCGTAGTCCCTCTCTACAACGAAAAAGAGAGCCTGCCTCATCTTTTAAAAGGCATCGCGGAAGTACTTGACCCCATGGGCAAGAAGTACGAAGTGGTGCTGGTGGATGACGGCAGCAGTGACGGATCGTTCGGCGAGCTCCGTTCTCTTAAGGAAACCTATGGTGACAAAATCAAAGCCTACCGGTTCAGCCGCAACTGCGGAAAGTCCGCCGCACTGAGCGCGGGGATAGAGCAGGCATCGGGCAAGGTAATCATTACCATGGATGCCGATCTTCAGGATGACCCCGTTGCCATCCCGGAAATGATCGCAAAGCTGGACGAGGGGTATGATCTGGTAAGCGGATGGAAAAAGGTGCGCCATGACCCCCTGGGGAAAACGGTCCCCTCCAGAGTCTGGAACACCATCACCTCCGCGGTTTCCGGACTCAAGCTTCACGACTTCAACTGCGGATTCAAGGCATACCGGGCCGATGCCGCCAAGAACCTTGACATTTACGGCGAACGGCACCGCTACCTGCCTGCCCTCGCACACTGGGACGGCTACAGCGTGACCGAGATCCCGGTCCCTCACCATCCCCGCAAATTCGGGAAATCCAAATTCGGGGTGGGCCGCATCTTCAACGGCATCATGGACATGATCACCCTGCTCTTTCTCAAGCGATACCTGAAAAGTCCACTGCATTTCTTCGGCCTTATGGGGCTGGTTCTTATACTGACGGGTACCGGAGTTCTGGGCTATTTCGGGGTGATGTGGGCGATAACCGGTGCAATGCACATACGTCCGCTCACGCTTCTGGCCGTGGGTTCGATGATAGTGGGAGTCCAGTTCATATCCATTGGGCTGATCGGTGAGATGATAACCCATTCGCAGCAGGCAAAACAGTTCACCATAAGAGAAAAGCTGGAATGACAGAAGCAGCTCTTCATATCGAAGCAGGCACAAAAGCAAAAGCGTACCTGAAAGTCTGCGTGATCGGTTCGGTGTACCCCCGTCATGAATCGGATACCGAAGTCCCCTGGCTCAGAGAAACGATACGGCGCTGCAGAGACGCCGGCATCGACATTGAAGTCCTCGCGCCGTCCTACCGCGGACTAAAGAGCCACTATATCGACGGAGTCAAGGTAAGGCGGTTCCGTTACGCCCCCGCCTTTTTTGAGGACCTCACCGGTGAAGAGGGCGCACCCAGCAAGATTCACAAGTTCCGCTACAAAGTGCTGACCCTGCTCTACATTCTGTCCGGTACCGTTCATCTTCTTTTTTTCCATGCCTTGCGCCGGTATCACATTCTGCATGTACACTGGCCCTTTCCCCATGGCATCTTTTCACTTGTGGCCAAGGGGCTTTTCGGCGGTAAAGTTGTTCTGAATTTCCACGGGGCATGTCTTCTTCTGGCCCGCAAATACGGTTTTGTAAACTCTTTTCTCAAACTTTTCATAAAAAAAGCCGACCAGGTCATTACCAACTCCTCCTTTACCGCCTCGCGGGTGAGGGCGGTATACCCCAGAGACTCGGTTGTCATTCCCTACGGAACCACTTTCGACCCGCTTCAGAGCAGCAAAAGAAAGGTCGGCAAACCTCTCGTACTGAGCGTGGGCAGACTTATCGAACGCAAGGGGTTTTCCTATCTGGTGGATGCGGCGCGGGAGGTGGTGAAAAAAATACCCGACGCGCAATTTGCAATTGTGGGGGGAGGTCCGCTGCTTGAGCCTCTGCGTCAACAGGTAAGGAATCTGGGCCTGGAAAAAAACTTCACCGTTGCGGGAAAGGTCTCTCAGGAAACGCTGGTTGACTATTACAGGCGCGCTTCCCTCTTTGTTTTGCCGTCCATCGAGGATGCCAAGGGGGACACTGAGGGCCTGGGCGTGGTGCTCATTGAAGCGCTCAGCTGCAGAATCCCTGTTGTGGCCAGCAATGTGGGCGGGATTCCCGATGTGGTTATCGATGGGGAAACGGGACTGCTTTTTCCCCAGAAAGACAGCACAGCTGCCGCAGAAGCAATTCTAAAGGTGCTCAAGGATGATAAGCTGAGAATGCGGCTGACCAACAACGGCTACCAGCATGTGTGCGCCAATTTCAGCTGGGAATCTGTTGTGAAGAGGATCGCGGATGTCTACAAAGATTTAGCTTCCAAAGGGTGATTCGCAGTAATCAGAGGGCCCGGTAACCGGGCACTCTTCCGTAACGATGGTTAGTTCTGGCCAAAAAGGCTGAACGGCCACTCGACTCCCAGAGCAACGTGGCTCATAGAATAATCCCCGGTGACATAACCGTACTCGCCGACAAACGCGCCGAGATTTCCGACATGGAATTTCAGTGTGCCGGTGCCGCCCCCCAGAAACGTGTATCCGGTTTCGCCGCCCTCGGGCATAGACACGCGCATCAGGCCCTTTGGAGCAATGGTAAAGGAAACCCAATCCACGGGTCTGACCGTAAACAGCATCATCGGCGTGATGTCAAGAATCGAAGTTTTTGATGTGTCGGAATCGGAACTGTAGGTGATCGTCATATACCCGAATCCGAGGTCTCCTGCAGCCTTGTACATGCCGGCATCCAGGAACTGGTACTTTCCGTCAAACAATGCTCCGACAGGATATACTTTTGCTCCCAGATCGAAGTTGGGAAAGATTCCCAGACGACCACCCACCTCACCGGTCTTGTAATCCAGTGTGGAATCCACAACTAAAAAATTAGGTGCTTTAGTGGGAACATAGGCCGCATAGTAGGTACCCTGCCCCGGATCGAGCGTTTCAGCGGTCTGGAAAGTGGTCATTGATGCACAGCCGGCAAACAGAAAAGACATGCCCGCCGCCAAAACCGACCAGCGTTTTAGTTTTGACATTGAAAACTCCTTCTGGAAAGGTGATTATGAAATAGGGATTCAGCATCTCAAGACCACTCAGGCCGGGGAAACTGAATCATATAGGGTGAAAGCGCTTCCATCTTACCTTATCAAGCGTTCTGCGGAAGTGTCTTCCGCAGACAAAACGGGTTTAGTTGTATAGACGCAGTAATTTCTGAAATAAGCTATCACAATATATTTTTCTCTCTATCGAAACTCTTTTTCTAGCCGAAAACTTTCAATCAGAAAGCTCTTTTAATGAATAATTCATCTACACCGACAAGTGACCAATCCCGGCCCCGCTCAGTTGCGGAAGTGAACTGGGACAGCTGGAAATTCACCGAAGAGGCAGTGCTGTGCTTTATCCGCAGTGAAGAGCGCCTTCTGCTGATCCATAAGAAGACCGGCCTTGGCAAGGGCAAGGTGAACGCCCCCGGAGGCAGAATCGAAAAAGGGGAAAAGCCCCTGGATGCCGCGGTGCGGGAAACGGTGGAAGAGACACATGTCACTCCCTCCCAGCTCGAATTCGCCGCTGAGCTTCAGTTCATATTCACAGACGGTTATTCACTTAAGGGCCTGGTCTACTTTGCATCCCGCCATGAAGGAACCCCCACCGAAACAAGCGAAGCCGACCCGTTCTGGTGCCCCGTGGATTCGATCCCCTACGAAAAGATGTGGGCGGATGATATCCACTGGCTGCCCAGGGTTTTGAAGGGTGAAAAGGTGCGGGGAAGGTTTATTTTCGAGGATGACACGATGCTGGATCTTGAGGTGGAGGAGTGTTCATTGTAGATTTTAGATTGCTGAGTGTTCATGTGTTTGAGATGCGGCTTTTCTCCGCTCACCCTACCCCGAGCGGTGGTTTTTTCGGAATTTATACAGCCTCTCTGTAAAGCCGCCTTCAGCGGCGAAATCGGCTTCCAGCCGCTTCAATTGTCTGCCTAACAGATAACTTGCCTGATTCACAAGGCAAATCATGATATTTGCAGCCACCTGAGGGCTTGTTTTACGCAGCATAAGCGGGTCAGACACGTCCGGCGTATCCGAGGGCTGATCCTGAAGCGACTTGAGCATTGCTTCTGACTTTAAGAGCTTCGGGGCTGTCCTTTGCCCAGAGCCTGAGATTTCTTTGCCTCAAAAACCCTGGTAATCCAGCAACAGTTCCTCCAGGCTTGCCCGTGCAATGCCCGTTAATTTCAGTTCAATTTTTTTGCTTGTTCCGGAAGCCATGCTGCCTTCAGCAATATTCTGTACACCGCTTCTGGCAGCCTGCACCATCTGATCATGGGTCCTGGATCTTTTGTTTATGAACAAATCACAGAATACAACTGTTTCATCATAAGCAAGCTGAGCACACTGAAAGCTACGCAAATTGCGATATCCACCGTGCTTGGGGATGAGGTCAGACATTTTGTCGCTCCGGTTACTGGGTGGGTATAAACGAGAACCGGTCTTTTTTAAAATATTTCAGGGTAACAATTGAGGGTGGAAAAAAAGTTTATGGTAGTATATATAGCCATATTAAGTTTAAAATAGTTCTTAACGAAAAATTCATCCGTTTCCC
>JBKHHW010000133.1:0-8487 GCA_046538945.1 Chitinispirillaceae bacterium
AAAAAAGGTGAATTCCTTGAGCTTGATTCGGAGGGCAAACACTGGATCAGAGTTAGAGTAAAGGATGAAATCGGGTGGCTGGCAAAAGATGATGTAAGGTTTTTTTGCCTTTGCAGCGCCGAGAATTGAAATATCCGTGTTGAAAATGATAAAGAAACAAATAGCTATAAACTATTCATTGCCATAAACAATTAAAGGAGGACCTCTCCATGAGATTTGCTTACCTGCTAAGCCTTACTGTGTTGTGTACTGCTTTTCTTTTCTCTTCTTCCTTTGCTCAGGAAAAAGCGCAGGAGGAGGAAAAGGTAGAGACCAAATGGGTACAGGTAAAGGACGCTTTCCCAAACGTCTACAAAGAGCTTGATCCCACATCGGAAATTGTCCAGAAGGCGAAAAAAGGTGATTTTCTGGAACTGCTGTCCGAAGGAGAGATGTGGCTGAAAGTCAAGATAGACGGTAAGACAGGCTATTTGGAGAAAAAGGCCGGAAAAGTGGTCGACAAAAAAGGAATGTCGGTTTTCACCCTTGTTTTGCAGATTCTGGTGTTGCTTGGCTGTGCAGCAGGAGTATTTTTCTATTTTAAGAAACAGAAGGCGGCACTGGCCAACTAAGGACGATCATGATGAAAAGAGCAATATGGATTCTGGTATGTATCATCGGGTTTTCCATCCCCGGCGTTGCGGCAGCGCGCCAGCTGGAAATCACCCGGCAGGCCAAGGTGCATGTTGCTCCCGACACATCCTCGTCTTTTGTCGGTATCGTTCAGGCAAAGGAGATACTCCCCCTTCTCGAAGTTGATGGAGAGTGGTACAAAACCAAGTACCAGGAAACTGAGGGCTGGGTACAGAGCAGCCGTGCAAATCTCTTAGAGAGTGATATCGATAAACAGGATATCTCCATGTTTTCCCCAGTTCCTGGCGAAGCGCAAAAACAGAAATATGTGAAAATCACAGTTACCCCGACCCGGGTACTTCAGTACCTCAGTCCTGATTCGCCCATTCTGGCTCTGGCCCGCAAGGGAGACATACTTCCATTGGTAGGTGAAGGTGCATCCTGGGTGAAAGTTTCATTTCAGGATACGACCGGCTGGGTGGAGAAGCAGTATACGGAAATTGTGGATGCTCCCACGTCTTCTGTTATACTGGATGATGCCAAAGTGATTCTGCTCTTCATCATAGTCGGCGGAGCAATCATTCTCATCGTAATCGGAATAGTCACTTTTAAGCATATCAAATCGGAACGGAACAGAAAAGTTTTCGTACAGAAGAACGCACTCATTCTTGCCAGAGAAAGCAAAATGGTGCAGTATATGCTCACGAACCGAACCGCACCCATAGAGGAATGTTTTGGCGAAATTGGATTCAGTGTCAATGTTGCCCGCGATCTGACAGTGGCACGCAACAACATTGCGCATAGTCTGCCTGAGCTGGTTCTGGTGGACTGGCGTTTCGAGCCCGGCATTTTCTCCAAAATCGAACATCTGTTCGCGAAACATCCCGCTACCAAAAATGTTAATTTTCTTTTCTACAACGTACCAGATCCGTCAAATGCTCCGAAAAGCAGAGTGCTTCTAAATGTGATGTTTCTGGGGATCACGTTGTCTGACCGGGACATCTTTAAAGTGGTAACCCCCCTTATCATCAGCAACGAAAAGCAGGATTCCAAAAATATCCAGAAAAGCCTTCAGCACTGTGCTCTTGAGGGCGATATTGGCGGAGGAAATCTGCTCGAGGTGCTGCAGTTCATTGAAATCGGCAGCAAAACCGGATGTCTGATGATCGAAACAAAGGGTCCCTTCGGACTGGTGTACTTCAACAACGGGCGGATCGTGTACGCCGCGGCAGCCAACAGCCAGGGCAGGCAGGCGGTGTATTCAATACTGAACCTGAAAGCAGGCAAGTTCAGGTTCATCCTCAACAAACACCCCAAAGTCGCCAATCTTCAACTTTCCACCCTCTCTGTGCTCATGGAATGGACCAAAGAGCTGGATGAAGCTACTGGGCATTGATTACGGCCGCCGCCGCATCGGTCTTGCTGTAACCGATGAGGAGGGGTGCTGTGTCAGAGGCTTGAGTGTGATAGACCGAAAAAAGGTACGGAATTTCACAGAAGAACTTGTTACAATTATAGGTGTGGAGAAACCGGCTGAACTGGTTTTCGGACTACCATTGGATATTGATGATCAGGAAACGGTTATGAGCCGGGAAGTACGCTCCTTTGCGGCTCAGGTACAGGAAAGAACCGGGCTACCGGTGCACTTCATCGATGAAAGTTTCACATCTCAAAAAGCGGCCCAGCTGATGCTTTACAGGAAAAAGAAGGAACGCAGGGACAAAAGTCTTTCGGACAGAATCGCCGCGTGTCTGATCCTGCAGACGTTCCTGGAGGACCGCACGTGAAGTTTGTCCTGCATTCGGCTCTCGTTTTTGCATCTCTGGCATGCCTGGGACTGGCCTGCCCCACAGTGGAGCCGCCTCCCCCACCCCGACTGCCCAGCCCCGTCATCGACAGCATGAGATTGACCGGATATAACCAGCTTAAGGAGACGCACCGCGAGGCGCTGAAAATCTACTGGAGCCCTCCGTATTCCCAACACAGCAGCGCAAAAGAGTACACGCTGCTCAGAAAGACTTCAGAAGATTCGCTTTTTGATGTTTTTGACCTCTCGCGCGGCATACCCGGCGACACCCATATGTTCTTCGATGATCTTACTCTCGTCGGTTTCCCTCTCACTCATTACGATACTGTCCTCTACAGAGTATTTGCAACAGACAGCCTGGGCCGCAGCGGAGACACTTCAGAAACAGTTTCAATACTTCTCTCCGCACAGCCCACCTTCAAAGAATTCGATCAGCGGAACTGGGCCTTTTCCTGGACTGTACTTGGAATTCTGGGGGCTATCACTTCCCGCATCGAGATTTGGAACGGGGACAGGACTATAATCTGGGAATCTGTTTCAGTACAGGAATACGGGGGAGAAAATCAGATAATCCCCTTTTCTGCAGCTCTTCCGGATAGTTTGATCCCCCTTGAACCCGGTGAATGGCATTACGGTCTTTACGTCGAAGCGAACGGGGCCGAACGCCAGTCTTTAAAAGTCGGTTCCTTTAATGTAAAATAGTACCATGAAATTCTCCTTCTCTTTCCTTTTGACCATTGTGGTACTGGTTTCAAGCGCATACAGCGGTAAACCGCCTCTGTTTACAGTTGTATCGGTATCGGAACACCGGGTTGAGACAAACATCATTTTTGCCCAGGATGAAAAACATTCATCAATTGCCTACAGCACGGATGATCCAAGCGTAGATGTGAAGATCGAAGCAGTTGTGAGTAAAAAAGACGGCAGTTCGAGAAATACTGTTTTCAGAAAAGGGGCCGAGGGATGGTACAGAGGGAAGTACATACGTTGGCTGCAGATCGAAAATGAGCACGGTGATACATCCGCAAGTATCATATTCACCACAGAAAACAGACTTGCAGAGCAGAATATATCCATTCGTAACAACATCCTTCATCTTGCTACCGCACCGACACTAAGGAAGAGATCGGCACCAGAAGCGCGATTGCCCCAAATCCCTTTCCGCTCGGGTGTACGCATAGAAGTGTCAGAGGACGGTTTATATGAAATCACAGCCGCGGATCTGAAAAACCTCGGAGTGCCTGTATCGAAAATCAATTGCAGAAATTACAGGCTTTTTGAAGACGGAGTGGAAATCCCCATGCATATTACTGGGGATAACAGAGGGGAACTGAACAGCGAAGAGCGGATTCTCTTCTACGGAAAGCACCTTCGGGGAAAGAACACCCGTTACACTCAGTATTCGAACACCAACGTGTACTGGCTTGCCTGGGGTGATGTGCCGGGGATAAGGTATTCGATTCAGTCGGGAGCAAGGAGAAGGGATCTGACCCTTTACGGTTCAGGCACAGACACCCTGGTCAGAAGGGCTTCTGAATTCATGGACACGGTTCATTTCGAGGAGGAAAATGACATCCGGTGGCTTGGCACTATTCATCAGCCCGCAGACATAGCCTCCGCGCCGCGGATGGATTCGACACTCGACAACTGGTACTGGGGATTTATCGGAGCGGATGATCTGTCAAATTTCCAAATAGATCTTCCTACACCGGCTTCAACCGGTACCGCAAGACTTATGCTTTCCATGACCGGACTCACGAGCATCAATACGGAAGAGTTCGACCACTCGTTTTCCATACTTATTAACGACAATGTTCCATGCGAAAACAACAATGCCAGATGGGATGGACAGGACACCTACATATTCACTACAGATACGTTTTCGGTGTCCATGCTCAATGCGGGAGAAAACGTGGTAAGTCTGCTCAAGGAAACCAGGAATTTCGAAGACCGGGCAGCACTTAACTGGATCAAGGTAATCTACCCGCGCTCTTACAGAGCTTTTGATGACAGAATTCTGTTCAAAAACACTCCCCAGTCGTTCAATACGGTAACACAGTACGAATTGGAAGGATTCACATCCAGAGAGATTGATTTGTGGGATATCGGAAGAAAACGGGTGTTCACGGAATGTGAAATCCGGCTGGGCAGCGGAAAAAACCGGTCTAACTATTCTCTGCTTTTCCAGGACAGCATCAGCACCAGATCGGAGTATCTCGCCCAGTCGGTTACGCTGAGGTCCAGGCCGGAAAGCATGACTCTGGATACCATTTCAGATATGTGGGACACTTTAGCCGCAACGGATTACCTCGTGCTCAGCACCGATTCGTTCCGTACTGTTTTAGAACCGCTGATGCAAATTCACGAAGAGAGAGGTTTAGGGTGTGCATTCGTAAGCATAGAAGATGTTTACAACCGTTTCACTGGAGGAATCCGCAATCCGGAAAGCATCCGACTGTTTCTCCGGTACCTCTTTTCAATCAGCCCCGACAGCCCTCCCCGCTACCTTCTTTTGGGAGGAGATACATCGCATGATCTGGACAAAAAGAACCGTGACCGCAACATAGTTCCCACCAACATGTCGAGAATACCGGGCTGGGGACCGGCGAGTGATGACGGCTACCTGGTCACTGTGCAGGGAGAAGACAACTTTGCGGATCTGTTCGTGGGGCGCCTGCCCGCGCGCAACAGTGAAGAAATGAAAACGATGGTGGACAAAACGGTAGCGTTCATTGAAAATCCGGTACGGGGATTCTGGCGAGACAACATACTGCTGGCCGGGGGGGGTAAACCGGGGGAAAACGTTTTCACCGTTTTCAACGACAGGGTGACCGAAGAGGTAATCGGCCCCCGGATGAATATTTTAAGAATGGACGCCGATCCGGAATCGCCCTACTACAAAAGCGAATTCACCGCGGCAAAAACCATGGCGGATCATATAAACGCCGGCCTTTACATCCTCAATTTCAACGGTCACGGTGGCGGCAACATCTGGTCCGACAGCCGCTTTTTCTCCTATAATGATCTTGGCAAACTGTATAACGGCAACTGGGGACAAAGCGGAAAACTGCCCTTCATATTCAGCTTCACATGCCTGACCGGTTTTTTCGAAAGTGTCTTCTACCGTTCTCTTGGGGAGGAGTTCGTCAGAAACGGCCGGCACGGTGCCATAAGTTTCTACGGAGCTTCGGCCTATACATCCCAGAACGGCAATCTGATCATGAACAGAATGCTTCTCAAACATGCCCTTGAGGGATCCTTTGAAAGCATCGCTGAATTGATAGGGTATGTGGAGATGCTCATGGTAGTGGAACACGGCCCCGACTACATTCCGCTCATCCGTCAGTACAACCTGCTTGGCGACCCGGCTCTCCCCTTTAACCTTGCAGCCGACTCTCTCTCTCTTGAACTCGAAAAACAGGTGCTTTCCGGGAAAGACTCTCTAAGCGTGACCGGTGATGCTCTGCCCGTAAGGAATGGAGAGGCAAAAATCCAGGTGCTGGCAGATAATAAAGAATGGTCAAATTCAATCGCGCAGGTTGAGAACGGGAAGCTATCCCAGACGCTCACTCTCAAGGAGAATGCGGGGACTTCACAGGGATTGATCCGAGCGTATGCCTGGAACGATTCCGTTGAAGTGAGGGGATGGATACCCTTTTCAAAAGACACATTTCTGGTGTACGGTGCTGACCTTTCTGCAAAAGAACCGTCGTTTGGCGACAGTGTGCATGTCTACTGCAGATTGGAACTGCCGGAAAGTTCGTCGTCCGCCTCGGTTTACTGCCTTTACAGCATCTCCCCTTCCTACAAACCATTCGCCGCCGATGACGGCATTCTCATGTCCCAAGACAGCGCAGGCGTTTACACGACATCGCGGAAAATCCATCTTGCCCAAACGGAAGACAAAGACGCAATTCTGAAAGTACAATTCAGGTGCATGTCCGGGGAACAGGCTAAAGAAAGCCGCATCTACGAATTTCCACTGAAGAAACGACCGGACCTGCTCTTCACCTCCGGGTCGATGCAATTTGAATGGTTAAAAGACTCTCTTGCGTTGTCATTTCAGATTCTCAACGCCGGAAGCAGCACAGCCCCGCCGTTTTCAATAAATCTGGACTGGAGAGACGCGAACGAAGATGTATCTTCTTTTAAGACCGTACAGTTCACCGATTCTCTTCCCGCCGGCAGAAGCGGAGACGTTTCTGTTTGTCTCCCGGACACTTCAGGTATGCTTCACGTTACCGTAACACTTAACAGCGAAGAGGAATTCGAAGAGGCATACAGTTTCAACAATGAGAAGAGCGCATCCGTTCATATTGTTCACGGAACCGTGGAATCTCAGTCCGACACACTGATTTCATCCGGCAAAGGACTTTTCATCAAACCGTTGAAGAAGCTTTCCGCTTCCTACGATCTCTTCCTTTTCAGCCGGACAATTACCGATGACAAGCCTCTCAGGAGCAGTTCAACGTGGGTACCGCTTGGGGATGATTCGGTGAATGCGTTTACACTCGGAGTACGACCGTCACTCCAGTCGGAAGACAGTCTGGCCTGGGTTTTTGGTCCGGTAGAACTAACGGAGGAGAGCCGCGCCGCGGTGATGACACAAAACGGTAAAAGTGAAGACTGGACATACGCAGGGCCGGCGAAGCTTACAGAGGGCAGAATCGTGTTCCATTCCGTACAGACCGGACCATTCGCGCTTGCCGACATTTCTGATATCAAGGGGCCGGAAATCCAGCTTTCGGTTGCGGCCCGGGAAGTCAAGTTTCTGGACTACATTGCAAAGGACCGTCCGTTCAACGTTCTCATTTCAGACCCCTCCGGGATACGCACGGAATCCATACGCATATTTCTCAATAACAAAGAACTTGCAACCGATAAGCACTCCTCCGTTACACACCAGGACAACCCGGACAACCTCAATATAACGTTATACCCGCCGAGTGAAAAGGCGGTGGATTCGCTCACGGTCACCGCGGAGGATTTGGGCGGCAACAGCACCACAAAGGAATTCGCCTACAAACCGGGTGAAGACTTATCCATCAGATTTCTCTCCTGTCACCCCAACCCGTTCAGCGCCAAACCCGGTCCTGACGGCGGGACGGTGCAAAAGATCCGCTTTGCATTTCTGCTTACTGACATGGCCGATGCCGAGCTGATTCTGCACACATCCAGCGGCCGCAGGATCAGAAACTGGCGATTCTCAAACATGATCGGTTACCAGGAGATCGAATGGGACGGCCGGGACCGGAATGGGAGACGTCTGGCCAACGGCACGTATTATCTTAAGCTCATCGCCGGAAACGACAAAACAAGAGTGAAGAAAATCATCAAGATTGCCAAACTGGAAGGATACAGATGAGTTTATATATAGTTTCCACCCCCATAGGGAACCTGTCGGATATTTCCCTGAGAGCAACCGAAATTCTCAAAAGCGCAGAGCTGGTGCTGGCTGAGGATACAAGACAGACAAGAAAGCTGATGAACTTTCTGGGAATAAATCCCCCCATGAGCACCTACCACGATTTCAACAAGGAGAAAGTCACTCCGGGGCTGGTGGAATCGCTCAAAGAGGGCAAAGAGATTGCGCTTGTCACCGATGCCGGAACGCCCGGAGTGGCGGATCCGGCCTTTTTCCTGGTAAGAGCGGCAATACGGGAAAACATACCCATAGTACCCGTTCCGGGGGCATCCGCCTTTCTCACGGCACTGGTGGCAAGCGGTCTTCCCACGGACAGGTTCATTTTTGAGAATTTCCTCCCCCACAAGAGTTCCCAGCGCCGCAAGCTGTTCGAAACACTAAAGAGCGAACCCCGTACGGTGATTTTCTACGATACCCCTCACCGGATACTGAAGACCCTCAACGACATCAAAGAAGTACTGGGGGAAGTGCAGGTGGTGATCGCGCGCGAGCTTACCAAGGCGCATGAGGAGTTTCTGCGCGGCAGCGCCCGGGAGCTTCTGTCCCACTTCGCCACCCGCCCGCCCAGGGGGGAGATGGTGGTGCTTTTCAATGTGCGGATCAGGGTGTAACGTTCAACGTTCAGGGTTCAACGTTCAGGGTT
>JBKHHW010000002.1:0-62483 GCA_046538945.1 Chitinispirillaceae bacterium
CTCAATGATCTGCTTGATATCAGTGCCATTGAATCGGGCAAACTGAAACTGAACCGTCAGAAAAACAGTATAGTGGAGACAATTGAGTCTTCTATAAGCCTGTACCGGAAACTGGCGGAAAAGAGATCCATTTCGATAAACAAACAGTTTTCTTCCGATATACCGAATTTTACTTTTGACGAACATAAGATAGGGCAAGTGGTAAGTAATCTCCTATCCAATGCATTGAAGTATTCCTATGACAAAAGTGAGATAAGGATTAGTGCAGAACGGCGGAAGGGATCAGTGTGTGTAATGATTCAGGACTTCGGCGTCGGGATCCCGGAAAAAGATCAACGCAAGCTTTTCAAACCCTTTTCCAGAAGCAGTGCCAGTTCTCCTTCGGGGGAGAAAAGTACAGGGCTGGGTTTAGCTATTGTAAATAAGGTGGTCGCTGCTCACAACGGCACGGTCTCGCTTGAGAGCAGAGTTGATGAAGGGACCACTGTTTCGTTTTCTCTGCCCCTGGAGAATAGTGCGTGTGAAGACTAAGGACATTCTTCAGAGTAGTCGAATCCATGCACCGCTTCGGGTGAACAAAATGCCTCCGTCCCTCTAAAATTCCCATCCACCCGGACACGCAATTATTTTCCATTGAGCGTCATCTTTTTTAAAGGGCAAAAATGAACAACATTCAAGAAAAAGACTGGGCCGAGGAGGACTGGGGGGGACATACCGGGATGGACACTTCCATGAAATTCGATGAGTCGGAATCTCCAAAAAAGAATAAAGAGGACGGTCAAGACAGCGGGAGCGATCAGGAATGATTACGGGTATTGTTTCTCTTCCATCAGTAACACTTCTGCACCAAGAGCTTTCTTTAGAATAGCCGGGTTCAGTATGGCTAACTGGGCATCACTTTCAAACACTCGGAAATGATTGCTGCCAGGTGCTTGGGATACAACTGTTTACCTCACATAATTGACCACGTCATAATTCCGTTTCGGCGTGGCAGGCTGGGTATCCCGGGCTTTGTAGCCGAGTGCAAAAGCGTAATAGGGCTCGTATACTTCCGGTATCCCGATTTTTTCAGCTTCCCCCTCGATCTGAAATCCGAACATGGCAAATCCCAGCCAAACGGAACCGATATTGAGGCTCTCCGCGGCAATGAGCATATTCTCAACGGCGGCGCAGCAGTCGATTTTACTGGTTATCCAGTCCTTTTTCCCTGAAACGACAACCAGAGTAGGGGCCTTGTACATGATGTCGTAATCAGGATTGGATCCGGCATCTCGTATCCACTCGATTTCCATTGTGGACATCACCTTCTTGGAAACCTCGTT
The DNA here is from genome assembly GCA_046538945.1 of Chitinispirillaceae bacterium. GTDB lineage: Bacteria > Fibrobacterota > Chitinivibrionia > Chitinivibrionales > Chitinispirillaceae > JAEZKC01. Next base: position 1,323 of record JBKHHW010000002.1, read on the forward strand.
TATGTGCTCGATCACTTTCCTGTCCTGCACCACTGTAAAATGCCAGGGCTGCATGTTATGACCGGTCGGAGCATGAATCCCGGCTTCGATGATCAGATCCAGCTCCTCCTGTTTTATCTGCTCCGGTTTGTATTCCCTGATACTTCTTCTGCTCTTTATTGCTTTTAATACTTCGTTCATGGTGCAGACCTTTCGGTAGAAGTTATGTTGATTTAGCATAAGATAATTTGGTATTAAAATGATTCCAAATTTCTTGGTGGGAAAGGTACGTCTGAAAAGAGCTGATCAAATGGGTGAAATCAGCTTCTTGGGGAAGAAGAAACGTATTCGGTCCCGAATCTCATGGCTAAAACTCAAGCCATGAATCAACCGACTTTCCGTCCTTCAGGCCAAGCAAACGGGCTGCTTCTCTCTTGTTGTTCCCGCTTTTCTTCATGGCTGCCTCGGCCATGCCCTTTCTGACCTGATTTATGATACGGGTACTGTCCAAAATGTGATCCGAGGAGAGGTTCTTTAGAAAAAACTTTTCACCTGCAGCGCATATATGCTCAGATATTCCATCAGGAAAACAGTCAAATGTCAATGAATTCTGATTACCTTTTCGGCTAAATGGCTCAAATGTGCCTGTCCGGCTCTGGAATTCTTCGACAGCGTGTTTTACAGCTGCACAGCTGCTCTTTCCGGAGGATAGATGTCCCAGAATATGGTAACTCAGTTTGGCCAGATCTCTAAGGTTGCCCGGCAGAGAGTAGGCTTTTGTCCTGAGATACTCTGTGACATATTCATGTTCCTGCTTTTTCAGATTTACCAGACCGGGCAGCTGGGCCTTCTGGCGGCATGAATCGAAAACTTGCGGCCAGAGCCAATCCAGTTCGTCGAGGATCTCGCCTAAAGGAGGCATTTCCAGAATAAAAGCGGAAATACGGTCAAAAAAATCGGGGTGCAGTTTTTCCTGAAGTATATCGAGCGGCAGATTGGTTGCGGATATCAATCTGAAGCTTGAATGGCACGTCTCCGAACCGCCAAGAGGGGTGAATCTCTTTTCCTCTACCGCCCGGATGAGAAGACGCTGCATGGTGGGGGAAATGTCACCGATCTCATCCAGAAAGAGCGTATCGCCGTCAAGCAGGCTCAGAATGCCCTCCTTGTCACTGTATGCCCCGGTGAAGGATCCCTTCTTGTGGCCGAAAAGTTCGGAAGCCATCAGCTGTTCACTGTATTGACCGCACGCGATGACCGGCCACTCTTTGAGTTTGCCTCCGCTAAACGGGCTGCGGTTTCTTATCCACTGGGCAAGAGTAGTTTTTCCGGTACCCCGTTCCCCCAGAAGCAGTATGGGGACGTTGAGCCGTAGCATCATGGCTGCTTTTTCGAACACTTTTTTGAGCTTGTCGGATCGGCACTTCTCCGGTTCCCACAGTACCCGGTCATCAGACCCCTTGCGGTGAAACAGCAGCTGGCTGTGCACCTCGGAGTGGATATCTATATCGCGGGGTGCTGTCTTTTCGGTTAATCTGTAGCTTTGGAATAATTTGAAACTGCCCGAAATACCTCCGGTTTCGGCAAGCAGAAGCCACACCGCATGCATGGAGGGAGTGCCCGGGCTGATGTGTATCCACAGAGGTTCCTGATGTCTGCAGGTATCGTCTATGGTCCTGAGAGCTTTTCTTATTTCTGAAAACAGCAGTTTATGATCTGTAGGATCATCACCGTCCCATTTAACTGATGTTACTTCAAAGTGCTTGCCTCTGATTTTTTTAAGACCATTTTTCAGGTAGTCGAATGTCCGGTTCTGATCATCGTTGTCTCTGTGCAGGAATACTGCCCTGGTTACATCGGTTCTGAACTCTTTGTGACGGAACAGATTGAGATTGGGGCCCAGATCACCGTTTCCGTGATCCTTGTCATTATTTACAGCTATGAAACTGAGAAGAATCGCCATATCTACTCCTTCAGATATGCTTCCAGACGGGACAACTCCATCTCCAGGACCTTTTGATAGTGGAGAAGCGTTTCCAGACTCTCATGGTGGTATTCTCTGTCAGGGTGAGCCATTCTGTTTCTGAATTGACGGATTTCATGCAGGATGCCGTAATTGCACACATTACCGAGCTTATCGTGCTGCTGAGCGAATTTCAGAACGGTGAATATGTGGCTGCTTTTTTCTTCGGGGATTTCGCAACCGCGGCAGAAATCGGCTATCTCCTGTTCATATCTTTCCCGGATGAGATCGCTGATCAGCTGCAGCTGGTAAAGCACCTGGTCCTTGGCCCGTTTCTTTTCGGCGGTCCGTTTCTCATTGCTGCGCTTTTTGAGAATAAGCAGAAAAATCAGTGCCGCAACAGGACCCGCAATAAAGAACAGTGTGGCTCTGTCTACAGGAAAACTGCTGGCTTCCGGCAGATTGTTTTGACTCTTTTTTTTCAAAAGGAGAATGCTTGTGATGGCCGCATCCTTGAATTTCGATCCCGGATAGGTTTCGACAATTCTGATTGTATATTCAGCCCGTTGAGATGGGGGAGAATCTGATGAGGGAAGATGGAAATACTGCCACTTCCAGGTGTCTTTCAAAATGAGTGTGGCCACAGGGGTGTCATTGCGGCAGAGGAGAAGCTTCTTTACACGGGTGTTTTCCTGCCAGGTTTTGGTACTTTTCACATACCCGTTGAGTATTCCCAGTACCTGCGGCACTTCACCGGCGTTCAGTTGGATCGACACTGTTTCCCCCTCACCGTACCCCTGAGCACCTTCCACCCATGCGTTGGTCAAAGTGTCGAGCAGGTTGTTGACCGAGTACTGCATGAGTACCCCGGCGCTGTCCTGGTGGCTTAGTTCCGAGCTGGCTTTTATCTGAATGACCGGAATTTCGGTGAAGGAAGAATGCATTATTTCGGGTACTGAATGGATTTCCGCTACAGCAGCCCCGTTCAGTGCGTGTGCAGTGGGCGCTGTTACTACTATGCACAGAGTAATGATCTGGATGATTCTCGGGTTGATCACGATGATTTCCCTACCTCCCTCAGGGATAAAATAGTATAAAAATCCTCATTTGTGGGATAAATTTCCTGAACCCTGCCCGATTGTAACCGGGGGCGGATCAGGTGTCAGGGTGAAATATAGTTCAAAATTGCTCCTGCTGAGCTTAAAACAGCAGTTTAGTCTCCGAAAAAAAAGCTGGCATGGAATCTGCTCATCAAGGCGGGTGTCAAAAGTCAAATTATTTCTGTAAAGGAGTCGCATATGTTCAAAGTCATCATGGCCATGTTGTTCATGACGGTTCAGGTTTTTGCCTCTACGGTTGAATTCAAAGTGAAGGGGGAATGGAGGAGCGCCGAGTCTCTCGGCCTGGTGAATCTGAAAGATATAGACTCCACGATTGCGGTCGATCTCAAATATTCGACAGAAGATAATTTTCTCAATGAGGATGTATACGGGGAAATGGACGAGTGTTATCTGCAGAGGGAGGCCGCTGTGAAGCTTTCCCGGGCACAAACTCTCCTTGACTCGATCCGTCCCGGCCACACTCTGGTCGTCTACGATGCACTGCGGCCCCGTTCGGTGCAGTACAAGATGTGGGACATTGTGAAGGACACGCCCAAGAGGATCTACGTGGCAAAACCCCAGAACGGTTCAATCCACAATTATGGTGCGGCCGTTGATGTAAGCATTCTCGATGAAAACGGGGAAGAGCTCGATATGGGGACCAGGTTTGACTTCTTTGGTGAACTTGCCCAGCCCCGGTATGAGGAAAAGTTTCTGGCGGAGGGGAAACTCACACAGGAACATGTGAACAACAGAAAGCTTCTGCGGCTTGCAATGAGCAGGGCAGGATTTCTGTCCATAAGTGTCGAATGGTGGCATTTCGATGCATTTGATAAAAAGTTGATCAGGGAAAAGTATCCCATTGTTGATGACTTCAGAATCAGGTGAACAGAATTGATCAACAATATTTTCCTACACAAGGAGGTTCGGATGAATTTGAAAAGATGGTTTTTGATCTCAGCTGTTGCAGTTGTCATCTCAGCATGCAGTTCGCTATCCGGCACGGAAAAGGTTTCTGTCAAGGCTATCAGCAGAGCGAACAATTATCCTGAAATAAGCTTGACGGTAAATATCAGGGAAGAGGAAAGCGGCAAGGGTGTTTACGGTAAAGAGCGTTCTGATTTTCAGATACTTGAAAACGGAGTAAGGCAGTCAATCGCCTCTTTTTCCAGAAAGGGTGAAGGCAGAGTTGAACCGATTGATATCGTTTTCGTGTTCGATCAGACGGGGAGCATGAGCGATGAAATAAATGCTGTGCGGGATAATTCGCTTATGTTTGCCGATTATCTCAAATCATCCAACATGGATTACCGGCTGGCGCTGATCACCTTCAGCGACGAAATTGAAAAGGAATACGGTTTCACCAGCGATATAGAGGAGTTCAAGACGAGAATTTCATCCGTGCGGGCAAACGGCGGGGGAGACACGCCAGAAAACGCGCTGGATGCGCTTTCCAGAGCAATGAGCCTTGAATTCAGGAAAAATGCCGCGGTTGTGTTCATTCTGATTACAGATGCACCCTATCATCAGGGGAATAAGGTCACAAAACAGTATATGCTCCCGCTTGCAAAAAAGATCAAGCTTGAGGGCATCAGAATATTCCCTATCACGGTCGATCTGGAGCAGTATGTATGGATGGCGCGCGAGACTGAAGGGAACTATTTCGATATCCGTCAGGATTTCACCTCTGTTATCGAGCAGCTGGCCGTCGAGCTTACCGCTCAGTACACTATAAGCTACTTCCCGGTCAATTCCGCATTCGACAATACCAGGCGGAGTGTGGAGATTATTGTAAGTGAAACCGATACTGCAAAGACAAATTACAAATCCGCGGCGGACATAGTTGTTTCCTCTCAGCTCATGGAGAAAAACAGGCCCTCGGATGCGTACCGGCCGGCCAACATGACCGACGGAAAGAAGGAAACCGCCTGGAGCGAAGGGGATCCCGGAAACGGAGTCGGTCAGTGGGTGAAATTCGGTCTGGACAGGACAAAGAGGCTGAAAGCTGTCAGGATGATTTCTGGTTATGCCAAGACCGATGCGATTTTCAGAGCCAACAACCGGATAAGAAAAGTCAGGCTTGTATTTTCAAACGGTAAGACTCAGACTGCTGACCTGAAGGACACTCCGGAGTACCAGAGGATTTTAGTCGACAGCGATTCACCGGCAACATTTGTGAAATTTGAGATACTGGATGTGTACAAGGGAACCAAATACAATGATGCCTGCATTTCGGAGATTGATTTCGAGTACAGAGAGTAGGGTAGAGGGCTTATGGAAGATCTCTGGGAGGGGTGGTATTGTTGGGAGGGTCGGGTTATGTCCGGCCCTTTTTTGACATATTTTTCTTCTTGCCCGCGATTTATACAAATATTTATATTCTTGTACCGATTGGGGTGTCGTCCAATGGCAGGACTCTGGATTCTGGTTCCAGCTATCGAGGTTCGAATCCTTGCACCCCAGCCATTTTTGATAATTCGGCGCTATCGTCTAGTGGCCTAGGACGGGTGGTTCTCAGCCATCAAACCGGGGTTCGATTCCCCGTAGCGCTACCAATACTCAAGCCCTCGAAATTGCCTTGAACAGGACAGTTTTGTGGGCATTTTTTTTTGCCGGAACTACTCTTTATTCTGTTTTGGACATCCAGTCAAAAAAAAACTACCTCCTTTTTTACCACATCTCTTATATTGAATAAGTTTCACCCGGCAAGGACTGAAGACGCTGGTTATTGCTTCATGAGATTCAGGTCCTTCCACAAAACGGTTTTCCACTTTTCCACATATTATTCAAGGAGATTTTCATGAAAGAAAATCTGGCATCCCGAGTTGGGCGGATCATTACCGGCGGAGCAAATAAGGTAGTGAGCATGATCGAGCACGCGGCCCCCGAAATCGTTCTTGAGGAGGCTTTAAGAGAGATTGACAGCGCGGTTTATGATGTGAGAAGCGAGCTGGGGAAGGTGATCGCCCAGAAGCATATGGCCAACACCCGCCTGGTGGAGCTTAACAAAAATCACGATGATCTCGATGAGAAGATCACCTTCGCGCTCAAGGAAAACCGGGAGGACCTGGCCGAGGCGGCTGTTTCAAAACAGCTTGATCTGGAGGCTCAGATTCCGGTTGTGGAAAAGAGCGTGGTTGAATACGACAAGCAGCAGAAAGAGCTTGAAAACTACGCCGCGGCCCTGGTGGCCAAAAAACGTGAGCTTTCGCAGGAGTTTCAGGAGTTTAAGAAAGTGCGGGCTGAATCGGCAAAAGACAGCTCCGCAGCAGTATCCCAGTCCAATTCCGCTCTTGATGACCGTCTCAACCGTGCCGAAGAGACGTTCGGAAGGGTGCTAGACAGGGCACAGATGACCACTTCAGCAGCAAATGAAAAGCAGCTTGCGGAACTCGAGGATCTGGCCCGCAAAAACAGAATCAGCGAGCGGCTGGCTCAGTACAAGGCCCGAAGCTAAAAAGGGGTGAACCGATATGTTTGAGCTTATCCTTTCGGGGGATAATCTTCCCTTCACTGTGGCGCTCATGCTCATGCTGCTTTTGTCTCTTCTTGAGCTGGCGTCGTTTGTGGGCGGGGTCGGTCTGGGAACTTTTCTTGACTCACTGGCTCCTGAAATTCCCGATGTGGATCTGGATATCGAAGCCGGTGCGCCCACATTTCTGGGCTGGCTCGGTATGGGTAAAGTTCCTTTTGCCATCATTCTGCTGATTTTTCTATCTTCTTTCGGATTCATCGGGCTGGCGCTGCAATCAGCTGTTCACTCGCTTTTCGGAATCTATTTGCCCTGGTTTCTGGCCCTCTGGGCACCGCTTTTTCTCACATTGCCTGTCATCCGTGTGGTATCCGGTGTTCTGTCCAAATATCTTTTAAAGGATGAAACTGATGCCGTTTCGGAAGGAACGTTCGTAGGCAAGGTGGCTGTAATTATCAGGGGAACGGCGAAACCGGGCCAGCCGGCTGAAGCGAAACTCCAGGACCGCCACGGTTGTACACATTACATACTGGTTGAACCGGAAGAGAGTGAACTCGAATTCAGCCAGTCTAAGCAGGTTTTGATAGTGAAAAAAATCGGAGCATTGTACAAAGTCATCGAGGCACCCGCCTCGGTTCTGTCATCATCCTAACAGGAGGCTTTTATGGATACTTCTAATTTCGGAAGTATTGTTCTTTTCGGTGTATTGGGATTTATCGCCCTGCTTACATTTGCCATAATCTTTGCAAAACTTTACAAGAGGAGCTCAAAGGAAAGGTCATTTGTCAGAACGGGGTCGGGTGGCCAGAAGGTGATCATGAACGGTGGAGCACTGGTTGTGCCTGTGCTGCATGAGATAATCCAGGTCAATATGAATACGCTGAGACTGGAGGTGAGGCGGGCAAATGAGCAGGCGCTTATCACCAGGGACCGCATGCGTGTCGATGTGACTGCTGAATTCTATGTGCGGGTGAAACCAACCGCTGAGGCTATTGCCAATGCAGCGCAGACTCTGGGACAGCGCACTATGGACACTCAGGAACTCAAGGAGCTGGTGGAGGGTAAGTTTGTCGATGCTTTGCGTGCGGTAGCCGCTGAAATGGCCATGGAGGAACTCCATGAGCAGCGCGTGAATTTCGTGCAGAAGGTGCAGTCCGCTGTCTCGGAGGACCTGCTCAAAAACGGTCTTGAACTTGAGTCCGTTTCACTCACTTCGCTTGATCAGACCAACCGTGATTATCTCAACCCGCAGAATGCTTTCGATGCCGAGGGTCTGACAAAGCTGACCGAAGAGATCGAGGCACGGCGCAAGCAGAGAAACGATATCGAGCAGGATACGGAAGTAAAGATCCGTCAGAAGGATCTTGATGCTGAGCTGGTGAAATTGGAGCTGTCGAAGAAAACAGAGTATGCCAGGCTTTCACAGGTAAGAGAGATTGAGGTCAGGAAGGCTCAGGAGTCGATGGAGACTCAGAAACAGCAGGCGGAGAACAAGCGTCTGTCCGAAGAGGCTGAGATCGAGGCTGAGCAGAAAGTCGAACTAGCCAGAATTCTTGCTGAGCGAAATACGGAACAGGAGCGTATTGAAAAGGAACGCACGATCAAGGAAAAAGAGATTGAGAAGATGAAGAAGCTTGAGTCGGCTGAAATTGTGCGGGAAAAAGAGGTTCAGCTAAATGATCAGGACCGCCAGATCGCCATTGCCGAAAAGTCAAAGGAGCAGTCGGTGGCTCAGTCTGAGGCGGATAAGGCTCGGGCATCGGCGGTGAAAGCTGAGGAAGAGGTGGTGACGGTGAGGGAAACCGAGACCGCCAGACGTAAAAAGCAGATCGAGCTTATCCAGGCCGAGCAGGCAGCTCAGCGGGATGCTATCGGTATAACGGTAGCTGCTGAAGCGGAAAAACGTGCTGCGGAAGACAAAGCCAAGGCAATGGGCACATCGGCGGAGGCGGAAGCCACCAAGGCCAGGCTTATTGCTAAAGGTCAGGCCGATTCCGAAACCATGCTCGCGGAGGCAATCAAGCAGAAATATCTGGCGGAGGCCGAAGGTAAGAAAGCGCTTCACGAAGCGGAAAACTTGCTTTCTCAGGAGATTGTGGATATGAAAATCCGGCTTGCCACCATTGAAAACATGGCATCCATCATCGGAGCCAGCATGAAGCCGGTGGAGGCTATAAAGGACTTCAAGATCATCCAGGTTGATGGACTGACCGGTGGTAACGGTGGCGGTGGGTACGCTGCAGGCGCCGGAGCACAGGGCGGAAGCATCGCCGATCAGTTGGTAAGCAGCGCTCTGCGCTACCGCGGACAGGCTCCACTAGTTGATGCGCTCTTGAAGGAGATCGGTATCAGCGGGGGAGGGGATCTGAATTCTCTTGCAGGGGTACTTTCGAAGGGGAAGAAAGGCAGCGATTCGGAGGAATTAGCTCAGGATACCGAGGACGGCTGCGAGGAAGCGGCATCGGTAGTTCCTTCGGCTGCAAAGTCCTCTGAGGGGAAGCCTGCGGCTTCCTGAGGGGGGCCATTTGGGAGCGGATGATATTCGCAGAGGCGCCTCAGAACGCAGAAAAGGATGAAATGGGTCGTTCCTACGAAAGGAACGGCCTTTTTTTGTTAGAGGATGCGAGAAGAATAAACAGGCTGAGTGGTCCGCCTTGAGAAGTTCCGGTAGAGAATCATCAGACGGGAAGCAGGCTGAAGATCAATATGAAGGTCTAGTCAAAACAGAGCAGGTTTGGGTGTGAGTTGAAAAAAAACAGAACAGGGCAGAAAGTTTTCTGCCCTGTTCTTTGTCTCTTAAAAAGTGATATTACCATTTTCCGCTTTTATTCACTTCCGCCTTGGGAAGAGAATCGAGTTCTTTTTCTGCAGCATCGATCTCTTCCTGGGGAAGAGCGTAGTCGGTGAGTTCACCGGCGAGAAACTTCTGGTACCCAAGCAGATCCATGTGGCCGTGTCCGCTGAGGTTCATGAGAATAACTTTCTCCTTTCCTTCCTCTTTTGCCTTGAGTGCCTCTCTGATGGTGGCCGCAACCGCGTGACTTGACTCGGGAGCGACAATCGATCCCTCAGAACGAGCCCATTGAATTGCCGCTTTGTAGCACTCGACCTGCGGCAGGGCAATGGGACTGACAAGTCCTTCCACAACAGTCTGGCTTACCAGAGGAGACATGCCGTGGTAGCGCAGTCCTCCCGCATGGATTGGTTCGGGCAGGAAATTGTGTCCCAGAGTATGCATGGGAAGCAGGGGAGTGAGCCCTGCGGAGTCGCCGAAGTCATAGTTGAAAATACCGCGCGTGAGAGTAGGGCAGGAAGTCGGTTCCACCGGAATGATCTCGATGTCCTCGCCGTTGATTTTGTCATTAATAAAAGGGAAAGACATGCCCGCGAAGTTCGATCCTCCGCCTGCACATCCGATAACCACATCCGGCTTTTTCACTCCCACCTTTGCAAGCTGCTTCTTGGCTTCCTGACCAATAATAGTCTGATGCAGCATCACGTGGTTGAGCACACTTCCCAGAGAGTACTTGGTTGAGCCGCTCTGATCCGAAACCGCAGCTTCCACGGCTTCACTGATTGCAATCCCCAGACTTCCGGGAGTGTTGGGATCCTTTGCCAGATACTTGCGTCCCGATTGGGTCTGATCGCTCGGGCTGGCCACACACTCTCCGCCCCAGGTCTCCATCATGGTCTTGCGGAACGGCTTCTGGTCAAAACTGATTCTCACCATGAACACTTTGCACTTGAGTCCAAGGAGGGAGCAGGCAAATGAAAGAGCGCTGCCCCACTGGCCAGCACCGGTTTCGGTGGTAAGTGTCCTGGTGCCGAACTGCTTGTTATACCATGCCTGGGCAACCGCGGTGTTGGGTTTGTGGCTTCCCGCGGGGGAGACGCTTTCGTCTTTGTAGTAGATTTTTGCAGGTGTCCCCAGAGCCTTTTCCAGAAATGTTGCACGCCTCAGCGGTGAAGGTCTCCAGCGGTAAAGAATCTCTGTGATCTCCTGAGGAATATCGATCCAGCGCTGAGTGCTCACCTCCTGCTCGATCAGATTCATGGGGAATACGGGAGCAAGAGCTTCGGGCGTGAGCGGATTGCCGTCCGGGCCCAAGGGGGGCTGCATGGGAGTGGGCAGATCCGCGGCCAGGTTGTACCATTGACGGGGAATTTCAGATTCATCCAAGTAGACTTTGATGCTCATGGCGAGACCTTTCTTAGAAAGAGATCAGGTGAAAAATTGGGAAAAAAGTTTGTTTGTCGCTGAAGTGGGGTCTTTTAGAATTTTGGCTCCCCGAGTGATTTTGCACAGACTGATTCCCAGTTCCGAGGCGATCTGACGCTGCGGAATGCCCTCGCGGAGCCTTTTCATTAACTCCCATCTTAAAGAGAGATCCTTCAGTTCCGCTTCGGTGAAAATTTCGCTGAAGAACTTCTGAAGCAGGTCTTTGTCATCTGTTCGGGTGATGATTTCGATCACCTCGGATGACGGTTCGGGAACAGGTTTGTTTCTATGCATAGAAACAATATACCACTGAGCTATTCAACGTGCAATTTTTTTTTGTAACTGATGAGCTGGATATTATAGCGGAACGGCTTTCTAAGGTGCACACCGGGAGGCATGAATTTCATGTGGGTCAGTATCACAAAGGGATTTGCTATGTGGTGGGAGCAAGCAGTGAGTCGGGGAGGAGATAAGATACACCTCTGATTAAAAGCTTCCCGTGAAAGCCGGAACCGCCATTTGCACAATTTTATCCAGAGACAGAGCCAGAAGTCCGCCGAGCATCTCCAGTTTCAGAACAGATGCTATGCGGGGGGTTTGAACAGAAAAGTTCCGTTTCAATATAAGCGCCGACCAGTAGAAGTGAAGCGGCAGTACTAGAAGAAGGCAGGTTCCCGTATACACGTTTCCGAAATGATTCTGGTATAGAGAGGGCAGGAAGAGCAGAGCGAGGTATACGGCACCGATTAGTAGTAGAATTCCTTTGAGCAGGGCAGGATGGAGAACAGCTGTTGTGTTATAGCCCTGGTTGCGGTCACCTTGCTCATCCTGGATATCCTTGACTATTTCTCTGCAGAAATTCAGCAGAAATGCAAGCAGTGCTGGTATGACCAGTATTTCATATTCCGGTTTAGGCAGTACTCCGAAGAGGAGGGCGTAGGCGACCAGGGACGCAACCAGGAGATTACCAATCAGAGGAGTTTTTTTGAAGTGAAAAGAATACACTGAGAGCAGGATGAGAGGAAAGAAGGTGGCTTTCCAGTGAAAGGGTGAGACCAGAAATGAACTGAGAAGAGAAATGGCCACAAGAAGCACTGCAAAGATTACCGCGGTGCTGTTTTTCATGGATCCTTTTGCAAGGGGGCGTTCAGGGTGACTTATCCGGTCAGTTTCAATATCCAGCAGGTCGTTTATGACGTTGCCGAAGCTTGCGGCACTCATGGCAGCCACCATAAGCAGAACAGGCCTAAAGGCGGCTGAAAGGGTTCCGGAAAGCCAGATACCTAAAATAACCGCGAAGCCGGTCATAAGTACGTTGCCTAAACGAATTATGCTCACGAAAGGTGAAAGCCTTTTGATCATGGCAATCTGTTTGTATACTGAAAATGGTTGGAATGTATATTTTTGAGCTCAATATACTACGGTTTCGGATCCGGCGCAAAAATGTTGTCCCAAAAAGAGAAGGAGGATAGTTGTTGAAAAGGGAGATAAAACACAAGTGGCTTCTGTTGGTGGTTTTGACCGTGGTCGGGTTTCTGCTTGACTGGGGCACCAAATTCCTGGCTGATTCAAAGCTTCCTCATGGTGTTCCCGTGCAGGTTATTGGGGACTACTTCCAGTTTCTTCTGGTGTACAACAAGGGCGCGCTTTTCGGTCTCAATCCCCGGGATCTGATTGCATCATTTCCTGTGAATCATTTTTTCCTGGTATTCACAGTACTGGCCATAGTGTTTCTGGTGCTTTATTACCGGTCACTCAAAAGAAACGAAATACTGATGCACTGGGGGCTTGCTCTGGTGCTCCCGGGCGCTTTCGGAAATATGTATGACAGGATTTTCTATGCGGACAAGGGTGTTGTTGATTTCATAAGGATCGGAATCCCCCCGGACACCTACTGGTTCATTTTCAATGTGGCCGATGTGTTTGTCACTGTGGGAGTTGCTCTTATGATGGTCCATTTTTTCCGGGAAGGTAAAACCCAGGAGAATACCCCGGAGAGAAAAGTGGAGGAGGAACGCTCTGCTGCTCCGGGAGCGACTTCTGACAGCCAGGCGTAGTGATACAGTCAACGTTTTTTTCTGTTACGGGCTGCTTTATGCAGCCATTTTTTATTTTTAGATTGAGCGTATGAACGAACCTACAGAATATGTGGTTGGAAAAGAATTCGAAAAGATCCGTCTGGATCAGTACCTGAGCGACCGTATGGAGGAAAAGTCACGTTCTTTCATCCAGAAGGTTATATCTTCCGGTGGAGTATTGGTGAACTCCAGGCCGGCTACCAAAAAGACAAAACTGAACGCCGGAGACAGGGTGGTTGTGGATGAAACAATGCTGCCTTGTTCAGATACGCTTCCCGAACCGCAGGATATCCCGCTTGAAATTCTTTTCGAGGATGAGTATATAGCTGCCATAAACAAGCCGGCGGGACTGGTGGTGCACCCCGGGAACGGAAATGCAGATGGAACCGTGGTCAACGCGCTTCTTCACAAGTTCGCGACGGTTTCAAGCGGTTTTTCCCACGACCGTCCCGGTATAGTTCATCGCCTCGACAAGGACACCAGCGGTGTGCTGCTTGTGGCCAAAACAAATTCTGCCCACAACGAGCTTGCACAGTTGTTTTTCAACCGCAAAATACACAAAGTGTACACTGGGATCTGCGTGGGCAGCAGACCTGCTGATCATGAAATTATTGATCTTCCGCTTGCGAGGAGTCGAAAAGACCCGCTCAGAAGAGCTGTGAACAGGGAGGGCAAGGATGCCAGGACCGAGTACGAACTTCTGGCGCACAGATGCGGCATTTCGCTTATCAGTTTCATTCTTCACACCGGACGTACTCATCAGATCCGAGTGCACTGCAGCTCCAGAGGTTTTCCCATTCTTCAGGATGCGCTCTACGGTGGATCCAAGGAACGGGTGCTGAGACTTCCGCCGCTTGAAAGACCGTTTGCCTATTCAGTTTTCAAGAGCATATCCCGCCAGGCACTTCACGCCCGGACTCTGGAATTCACGCACCCGTTTACTGAGGAAGAAGTGAGGGTAAGTGCTCCCTATCCCTTTGATTTTCTTCAGGGAATGGAACTTCTGAAAAATAGTATCGTTAAATAGTTGCCCCGAGGCATTGATTTTGCTTTCATCTTCTGTATGGACTCTTTCTTCAGTTAGGGGGGAGCGTATGAAGCATGCATATTATTGGCTGGTGTTTTTGATTACCGTTCTGCCTGGTTCCATTCTGGCTCAGGCTGATACCGACACCGCACTTCAGGATACCATGAACGGGGCCAACGGCGCCGCCGCTAACACCGGTTGGTGGTTATGGACGATTCTGCTTCTGGCCGTTGTAGCCCTTATCGTCTGGTGGGCTGTCCGTGCGGGAACTGCCGGAAGAACCCCGCCGACTCAGGGAGGAGGGGGTGGAATGAGCGGGGGAACCTGAGTCATTCACAAATTCCTGAATCAAAGGGGCCGGATTTTTCAATCCGGCTTTTTTCGGCCTCTATATCAGATTCGCCTCCACATGAACCTCCGCAATCTCTTCTGCCAGCCGGCTGATAGCCTTGTAATCCTCCTCAAGCGGCATTCCTCTGCAGAGGACAGGATCGAGAAACTCCACATCCAGATCAGGAACCAGGTTTTTTATGAGATCTGTCACTCTGCTGTTCCAGCCGTATGAACCGATAACGGATAGATGAAGCGTTTTGGGTCGCAGAGAATTGATCATGTAGGCAGTCTGGACGATGAGGGGGTGAAGTCCCAGGTGCACAGTCGGGGAACCGAAGACCAGTGTGGCCGCATCCACAAGCTCGCTTGCCAGGGTGGCCTGGTCTGTGACGGTCATGTCCATGGGCCGTACAGAAATGTTGTAGTTGGTCAGCTCCTTGACCAGATGATCCACCATCCTCTGTGTACTGCCGTGAATGGAAACATAGGGAATCACTACTGAATTTTCCGGATCATCCTTCATCCATTTCTTGTAGGCATTCATAATGAATGCCGGATCGTAATGAACCGGTCCGTGTCCCGGCGAGATCATGAACGGTTCAAGTGATTCGAGTCTCAGCAGGTTGCGTTTGACCATGGGTCTGAACGGCATGAGAATCTCCGCATAGAAGCGCTTGGCTGCCGGGTACAGATGTACCCGGTCGTAGGCGTAGAGGTCGCTTGTGGCCAGATTGGCGCTGAAGAAGTTGCAGGTGAAGAGGATTCTGTCCTCCTGAAGGTAGCTACACATGGTGTCAGGCCAGGGAAGCCAGGGGGTTTCCAGCACCTGGAGAGTCTTTCCGCCCAGAAACAGCATGGTTGAATCCTGAACTGTTCTGATTCGTGATCCCGGAACGCCGAGATGAGACATCAGTATGGGTTTACTCTGTTTGGAGCAGATCACCTGGCAGTTCCCGTATCGCTCCAGAATGTCGGGGATCAGGCCTGAATGATCCTGTTGTGCGTGGTGGGAGATGATGTAATCGACGGTGTCGACGCCCTGAAGCTGTTCCAGGAGGATCTGTGTATGAGCGGATCCAGCCGTGTCCATCAGGACATTTTTTTCCGTTCCCCTGATGAAAAAACAGTTGCAGCTTGAACCTTCATTGAGAGGGGAAAGGGTGTCGGAAACTCTTTTGTCCCATTCAACTGCGCCCATCCAGTAGACGTTTTCCTTGAGTGTTCTGGGCTCCACAGACCCTTTCCTTTCACCTGTAGCTTTGATAATTAGAAGGCCTGCACACAAGGAAAAGGGATTTCTAGCCCCCGCGTTTTTTGATGAGGGCTTCAGATGCCAGGGGTGCGGAGTTACTCCCTTTTTGCGGCCCTGATCATAACCAGCACCATTTTGAACCGGTTAGGTGCGAAAACCGCATGAGGCACAGAGGCCGGCATGATTATCTGTTCTCCCTTTTTAACCGAGTGCTCTTCGCCTTTAATGGTAATCACAGCCTCTCCGTCTATGACTTCGACAAGCGCATCGTAGGGGGCCGTGTGCTCGCTGAGACTCTGGTGCTGATCAAAAGCAAAAACCGTGACAGTGCCCACATCATGATCTATAACAGTTCTGCTCACCACCGCCCCGTCCTGGTAATTCACCAGGTCCGAATAGCTGAATGGGTGTCCTACCAGGGTCTGATCGGTACCTTTTCTGCTCATGACTCCTCCTTTTTCAACAGCTTGCAGTTAAGAGTGGTTCATAGTGTAAAATAGAAGAAAAGATGATGCCGTATTTTGATGCAGATCAAGATTTCTCATTTTCTCCCGATTCAACAGTTTTACTTCAATAAATCGGCTTTGAAAACGTATCATCTTATACTATGAGTAGAAAACAGCTGAATAATCAGTATCTTGCAGAGTGTCCCGCAGAATTTTCCCAGGGGCTGGATTTTGAATTGGATACGGTCGTAACCAATCTGGAACAGGCTCTGGAAGCACTTCGGAAAAGATCACTCACCGATGAAGCGGCAATAGTAAAAAGTCATGTATCCCGATTGCGCAATCCTGAATTTAGACAGCGCTGCCACCGTATTCTCAAAAGAAGAAAGCTGAATGCCACCACTGCTGTGGAACAGGTTGTGGACAGTCTTGCGGCAACCATTGTCGACTGAGGATCTATTCAGCGGTCGATAATGATTTCTTCGCCTCCGATGAGAACAAATCCGATGTCCGGATCAGCCTCGAACATCGATTCAAGAATATCTTCCTCCGGATCATGAGGGAAGCGTACACCTATCAGATCGGCGTGCTTTCCGGGACGTATGCTTCCCAGTTTATCGCTCATTCCGATTGCTGCGGCAGGATTTTTTGTAACCCAGCCGATCATTTCCGATGCGCTGATGTGAGGATAAGCCGTTTTGAGATGAAACAGTTCATCGAACAGATTCATCTCTCCGGCAGGCAATGAGCCCTCTGTACCCAGGCAGATCTGAACGCCCCGGTTGCGGGCAACATCCACAGGAAAGCCCTTGTGCCCCAGCATTTTACCGTATTTCGTACAGAGCACTATATGAACCTTTTTCGCAGCCAGAAGCGATAACTCATGACCGTTTATGTAGTTACAGTGAAAAAGCACACCGTTTGAGGGGATCAGGTTTTCGGTAATGGCATAGTGCATGGGACCGAGTTTAGCCTCTCCGAAAGGCCAGACCTTTCTGCGGGTCAGGTGAAAATAGAGATCCCCGTCCTGCTCGGAAAAAGCCTGAAGTTCTTCCGCACTTTCGCCCATATGACATGCCCAGACGCATCTGTTTTCATAGGTGAATTCGATTATTCTGCGCTGATCCTTCGGGCACAGAGAGAAGAGAGCATGGGGGCCGATTCCGATCACCCCTTTTTTGCCTACATTTTCCTTTGCCCATCCAAAACTTTTCTCCTGCTGATCTTCATCCGCGATTTCTTTAATCATCAGTGCGCGAATCGGTTCTGATTGAAGCACTGCAACTGAGAGCCCCGTTCGTGAGCTGTCCACCACAGTCGTGGTCCCCTGGGCCACCAGCTCGCGGGCACAAAGGCGTATGCTCTGCTCGATCCTTTCGGGGGTGAGTTGGCGCATTCGGGACATTCTTTTGTTCGACCAGGATGCGAATGTCTCTTCCGCACTTTTCTCAAAACCCCTGATTGCCCCCTCTTCCAGATGCGTATGCATATTGATGAACCCCGGCAGCACAAGCATATCTCCAAGATTAACAATGCGTTCGTCTCTGCATCTCTTCAGCTTGCCTCGGGGCCCTACGTCATAAATCCGGCCATTCTGAACCGAAACGGCACCGTTCTGCAGGATGTCACCATTTTCAAGGTATATATGTTTAGCGAAATAGACAGTTGTATTCATTGCAAAAAACTAAATCTGAAGATGAAAACAGAGCCTTTCATCCAAAATACATCGCGCTTGCCCCGGTATGGATTATACCTCGGAGGAGAAAGATGAATTATCACCTCAGGAAGTGAGGTTCGTTCTGACCGAAAAACTGATTATTTCTCAACTGAAGTTGTGCGAGTGAGAGATTTCGGGTACGATCTCCATTCCCAGCAGATTGTTTGCCCAGGAGGAGAAATCGGGATGGGCATCGCTGAGAAACACTTTCATTTTGCCCTGATCCTGTCGTTCATGAACCAGGCTGTTGACCCTGAGGGTGTTGAGAACAAGAGTGGCGGTTTCCTCACCCGCATCCACAAGTGTTATGTTTTCCGCGATTTCGTGAATCCGGGACGCCAGAAACGGGTAATGAGTGCACCCCAGAACGAGAGTGTCGATATCATTTTTGAAAAGCGGGGCAAGGTATTCCTTTAGTATCTTGAGAGTTATGTCCCTTTCGATCCAGTTTTCCTCGACCAGGTGCACCAGAAGAGGGGTGGCGATTTCGAAGACTTCCGCCTCAGGTTCCAGGCTGTGGATCGCCTTGCTGTAGGCTTGCGCGGAAACAGTGGTTTTCGTACCGATCACTCCTATCCGCTTGGTCTTTGTAGCACGCACCGCCCCCAGTGCACCGCTTTCAACCACTCCCAAAACCGGAATACTGATAAAACTCCTTAGTGCCTCAAGACTAACAGCCGATACGGTGTTGCAGGCAACAACAATAACTTTAACACCTTTCATACTTAGAAAAACGGCATTTTCGATGGAGAACCGGATGATTGTGCCGCGGGATTTGGAGCCGTAGGGGAGTCTGGCCGTGTCGCCGAAATAGAGGATGTCCTCGTGAGGCAGCAGCTTGCATACGCTGCGAGCTATGGTAAGCCCTCCGATTCCCGAGTCGAACACTCCTATGGGTAGCCGTGTTTTTGAATCCACCATGACCATCCTCCCTCAAGCTCTTGATTTAAGCTGTTTTACGCATGCGGCGCACAGTCTGGATATAGCCGTACTTCAGGTAATCATACGTGCCGCTTTTATACATCAGATCAAGTGTCGTGCCTGAGATACCATTTTTAGGTTCACCGATCGGCATTTTCAGCGTTTCGGGCCATAATGTGCGGATCAGTTCCGTGTGCGCCCTGTAGTGCGGCTTGGTACGGTACCTGAAGGGAACTCTGAGAAACAGCTCGATATATTCACGGCAGTTGTAGGGACACAGGCTTTCGAAAGCCACATCGTACTCGCTCAAGCTGCCAGCGGCCCAGCTGCCGACTCTGTGCTCCCAGTGCAGAAGGTCCAGGCTCCGTACATTGTGTTTGGAACAGCTTTTTGCCTCCCTGAGCCACCATCTGAATTCCTCCCTGGCCCGGATACTTCCGTTCATGAGTGCCATGAGGGAGAGATAATCGGGGGAAAGCAGCATTTCGTTCACATTGGGCCACCTGGAGCGGTCTCTTTTGGTTATTTCAGCCAGATTGCCCCAAACAATGACCCTGTTGCTCTCATCCAGGGACAGATTTCTGAAGAGGGCATATGAGTTTAGAGCCTTTACCGGTCTGTGCCTGCAGATGCTTGCCTCAAGCACATCTGTGTAGAATTGGGGAACCTCATGGGGAACAGGTATGATTCTGTGAGGTACTCTGAGTTTCTCAAGCAGTTCCGCAGCAGCGGCTGCATCGTAATGGGAGGCGGAATTCTGTTCGGAAACCATGGTGAAGTAGTCGATGTTGCTGCTGTACTCCCGGCTGGCAGCCAGAAGCATTCTGCTGTCCAGTCCTGAGGAGAGTCCAATTGCCAGGGGAAAACGTCTGGTTGCCGCATCGAATATGCCTCTTAACAGCATGGCGGCTTTTTCCCTCTGTTCTGTCAGGGAAATAGTTTCAAGCACACGATGAGGCCAGAACCGCCGGATATATCTATCTGAAAGGTTCAGATAATAATTGGGCAGCAGGTGTTTGATATTTCCATAAAAAGACAGCGAACCGGGGAGCCAGAAATCACTCGTTTTGAACAGAGGCGTTTTCATCATATCCCGGGTAATTTCATCGGAAATCGAGCTGTTTGTGACTTTAGCCAGGAGGGACGGGCTCGATCCGGCCCAGAATTCCTCTGTGTTTCCGGCTGTGTAGAAAACCTGTCTGAGCGCTCCTGTATCGGGAAGGATAAAGCTCATTTCCGGAGAATCGAACAGAAGCACATAGCGTCCGCAGAGGCGGGAAGCTGATTGGGACAGGCTTGCAGGATCGGCGCATCGGTCCAGCAGATCCTGTACGATTTCTGAATCGCCGCGCTCCGGATTGTAGGGATCCAGGGCGTAGCCGATAAGCACCAGAGTTCGGTCTTCGCTTCTGACGCTGTTTAGAGAGAGATCTGGGTGTGCGGTTATGAACAGGTCTGATTTGACCTTCAGATGCGACCAGTTTTTATATAGTTCAACAGGTCGCGGTCCGATAAGGAACTGCCTGCGGAACAGGTAAGCGTTTTGGTCATCTATTTGCGGTTCCGAGTCATAGATGCTCCACGCATCCGGATTGTAAATATAGGTGTTCAAAAGGTCGGGTATATCCATATTTGACCTCAGCTTTCGCTTTGAAGACATCCATGTCACAGCTTTTTCCGTTTCCGGAGAAGTATGAAATTATCAGATTTGCAGGGTGCCGATGCACAGGCCACCTCCAGGGCACTGCAGTCAAGGGTGATTAGTAAGGTTTTAGAAGTCGCAAAGGGCATGCCTCAGCCTTAACCCGTTTAAAATTAAAGGTATACAGCAGTCTCAGGAATTTTCACTTTAATTGCTGCGGAATTGAGAATAGACCAGCGAGGTTAAACTTTCATAGACCGGGTAAGATAAACGTGTTGATGACTGCTGCCTTTGCGTACTATATTGATCAACTTTAACCTCTTCTGAAAGTGTTGTTTATGCCTCAGAGTTTCTCCTGTATTCATTTTCCCCGATGCGGCGGATGTACAGCTCTGGATGAATCCTACAAGGAGCAGCTGATCAAAAAACGGGAAGAACTCCTGAAGCTGTTCTCCGGTACGGGTGTGGAAATACCTGCAGTTGTTCCCAGTCCCCGACCGATTCACTACCGTCACAAAGTTCAGCTTCCATTCGGGGCTAAGGGAAAGAGGGAATTGGTGCTGGGTTGTTATGCTTCTGATTCTCACAAAATTATCAATCAGAAGGAGTGCGTTCTTCAGGACCCTGACCTTACTGCTTCAGCTCATGCCATTCGCGACTGGGCCCGCGGAACCGGCCTGGGGGCATATGATGAAAGAAGCGGGAATGGATTTTTTCGTCATGTGCTTCTTCGCAGAGGAGCCGGTACGGGTGAAATCCTTATCGGCATAGTGACCAACGGTTCCAGACCCCATTCCAGCCGTAATCTTGCCCGTTCTCTTCTGGATAAGGTGAATCGGGTAATCAGTACTGAAAGGTCCAGGGTTGTGGGGATCGTGCAGAATATAAACACCAGAAACACCAATGTGGTTCTCGGTCAGCGGGAAGAGACCTGGTGGGGGAAGCCGTTTTTTATTGAGACACTCGGCAGGTACAGTTTCAAGGTCGGGTTGTCCACATTTTTCCAGGTCAATCCGTTTCAGACTCCGCAGCTGTATGATTTGGTAAAAGAACGGGTCCCTTCCGGTTCATCAGTGCTTGATGTCTACTGCGGGGTGGGAAGCATCACCCTGTGGCTTTCAGATAAGGCGTGCCGGGTAACGGGAGTAGAGGAGAACAGGCATTCGGTTCAGGTCGCCAGGCAGTCTGCAGTCCACAACAAAGTCGGGAATGTCCGTTTCCACGCTGGAGATGCATCGGAAATGATACCCGATTTTTCCGGCTGCAATGACGTGGCGGTCGTGGACCCGCCCAGGAAGGGGCTTGAGGAGCGGGCGCTTGCAGCTTTGCGCGATTCATCACTCAAGAGGATAGTGTATGTGTCCTGTAATCCGCGTACTCTGGCGCGTGATGCGAAGTTGCTGTCCTGCAGGTGGAAATTGGTGAGTCTGACGGGGGTGGATATGTTTCCTCACACGGATCACGTGGAGTGTGTTTCGGTGCTTGAGAGGTGAGTAACTGGATCATCGACACTTCCGGTGAACCCTCTGACACCCCGCCTAGTCCGCTCTGTGCACCTGAAGCACATGCGCACCTATTCTGAAGGAAAAATGATTCATTCTCTGGATTTCCTCCAGTAGATCGACATGAATCGAGGTCGTCTCAAGCGATTCCGGCTTTCCGTCATAAAGGCGGCTCATATGCCGTTGCACATAATCCTCGAAGGCACGTTTGCACTCCTTTTTGGCCAAAAAAATACACTGTGCGGTTTTTTTGTCGTCCATGGTGAATGCGGCCATTACTTCTCTGAACCGTTTGTCACTGTCGTCGAAGAACTCTACAAGTTCCCGTTTACCGTCTTCGGACAGGGGAATAGGGCTTGAGGCGATCTTTTCGGCAAGTGCTATGATCTGTTTTGAGATGATATCTCCGATATGCTCGAGATCGGTGGTCACCATGATGAGTTGGTAAGCTTTCTGGGCCTGTTCAGGGGTAAGAAGCTCATGGGAAATGCGGGTGAGAAACGTGATGATGTTTTCATGAAGGAAATCCACCTCGTCATCCAGTTCTGCTATTTTTGATTTGATGCGGGGATCATAGCTTTTCAGAAGCTTGCGGCTCAGGTCGTTCATTCTGGTTACCCGTTGGGCCATGCGGGTAATTTCACTGACCGCCTGCGACAGAGCCAGAACGGGGATCATGGTCACGTTGTCGTGTATGTAGGTCACATGATACTTGTTTTCTGTTTTTTTTCTGCTGTTGCGAGTTATTCGGAGAATGAACTTCTCAAACGGACCGAGCGCTGGAAGAAAGACGAGTGAAATGAGAAGATTGAATATGGTATGAAGGGCGGCTATCTGGAAAGCCGCGGATCCTTGAAGAATGCCGGGGTGGGCTTTGAGAACCCAGATTAGAGGAATCACCAGAATGGTTCCGAGAATTTTGAAGAAAAAATGTGCCCAGGCGACTCTGACACCCTCCAGATCGGCCCTGAAGGTAGAGATGAAAGCTGTTGCACAGGTACCCAGGTTTGCACCCAGCACCAGCGGGAACAGCTCCGCG
Organism: Chitinispirillaceae bacterium; assembly: GCA_046538945.1. Classification (GTDB taxonomy): domain Bacteria; phylum Fibrobacterota; class Chitinivibrionia; order Chitinivibrionales; family Chitinispirillaceae; genus JAEZKC01. The sequence continues at coordinate 24,013 of JBKHHW010000002.1, forward strand.
GCACCAGGGGACCATCCCTGAGTGCTTCCGAAAGATTGGGCCAGGGCGATTGTGATTGCCAGCGTGGCGGCGCTGCTCTGGATTATGGCGGTGAAGAGAGCTCCCGCCAGAATCCCCCACCAGGGGTTTTTGAAACTGGTCAGCAGAACCTGTTCGAACAGTGGTAGTGTTCTGAGAGGGGTGACAGCATCCGCCATGAGATGCATGCCGAAGAATATAAAGCCGAATGCTAGAATAAGACTTCCGTAATCAGCCAGTTTTTCCGATTTCGCGGAGAGAGAAGAGAAGAAACCCACTGCGATTAGCAGGGGAGCGATTTCGTGTATCTTGAAAGCAAACAGTTGAACTGTGAGCGTGGTTCCCAGATCCGAACCCAGGATCATGCCGAGCGACTGTCCGAACGTCATGAGCCGTGCACTGGCCAGTCCCACAAGCATCACCGTAGTGGCGGAGGAGGACTGGGTTAGCATGGTGGTAACAAAACCAGCCAGGTAGGCACTGAGCCGGTGACGCGAAATGATACCCAGGAATTTTTTGATGTTGGAGCCGCCAAGGTGCCTTAGATTTTTTTCACCCTGCTGCATTCCGTAGAGAAAAAGTGCGAGTCCGCACAGAAGCGAGAATATGTCGAAAATCGAAAGTGTGTTCACGTTGCAAGTTCCGTTATTCATGAGAGCCTGTTACTTCTGTATGGTAAAAGCAACAGACCTTCTTATATGATCTAATTATGGCTTTAAAAAGTCAATGGGTTATGCAGGGCTTCCGGGGTAGTCGGAGATGTGTATCAGTGCACTTCGATCAGATTGTCCCCATTCTATACTGTGAAGAACAGTCTTGAAAAGAGCACTGCGGCCAGAATTCCAACAGCATCGGCGAAAAGCGCGGTCGGAAGAGCGTGGCGGGTGACTCTGATTCCCACGGCTCCGAAATACACAGCCAGCACGTAGAAGGTGGTTTCGGTGGAACCCTGGAGAACCGAAGACATGAAGGCGCTCAGTGAATCGGGAGCTTTGCTTACCAGTTCTGCCATATAGCCGTAGGCACCGGTGCCGGACAGGGGGCGCAAAAGAGCGTGGGGAAGAACATCGGCAGGCATTCCTATAAACCTGGTGAGCTTGCCGGCGTAACTGGTGAACAGTTCAAGTGCACCGCTTGCTCTGAGCATCCCTATGCCCACGAAAATGGCCACCATGAACGGGATAATGCGGATGGCAACCTGGAATCCCTCTTTTGCTCCTTCCGTGAGAGTTTCATATACTTTGACTCCGGAAAGATATCCTCCCAGCAGGAATGCTCCCATTAGGATAGGGATGAGCCAGCCGGTAGCTTTGCCGAACATGTCGAAAAAATCGGTCTGGGGTATGCCGTTGGTGATCAGCACATACGGTATGGCTGCTACAAATGCGGCCAGCGTTATCCAGGCTACAGCTTTTCCAATTTTTCCCGGAGGGGTGAGATCGGCTTTTTCGGGAAGCAGATCCGACTCATGTAGTTTCTCTTCGCCATCGGCAATGACCGGATTGGGTATTTTGCTTTTGGATGCAAGAAGCTTTGCCATGAAAACCGCGGCGATGGTGGAACAGACAGTGGCCAGAATGGCTGGGATCAGGATTGCTGCCGGGCTGGTGGCACCCGAGGCGGCACGTACGGCGATTACTCCCAGGGGCAAAACAGTAATGCTTGAGGTGTTGATTGCCAGAAAAAGGCACATTGCATTTGTAGCGGTACCTTTTTTGGGGTTGAGTTTATCCAGTTCGGTCATGGCCTTGATTCCAAGGGGAGTTGCGGCATTGCCCAGTCCCAGCATGTTAGCAGCCATATTCATGATGATTGCGCTCATGGCAGGGTGCTCAGCCGGAACATCGGGAAAGAGCCGCACCATCAGGGGACGGATCGCTCTGGCGATGCCCCGCATCAGGCCGGCCGCCTCGGCCACCTTCATAATGCCGAGCCACAGGGCCATGGCACCGATGAGGCTTATTGCAAGCTCAACTGCTCCTTTTGCCGAATCCATAGATGCCTTGCTGATTTTATCCATGTTGCCGGTATAAGCGGCCACCACGATACTGATCAGTATGATATAGAGCCAGATTACATTGATAACAGCCGGTTTTTTTTCTGAAGACGGTGTTTTGCTGGAGGAAGCTTTTTCTTTTTCTTTTTGCTTTGTGCTCTGCATGGATATTTGCCCTGGGGAAGAGTATTTATAAGTCTTTAAAAAATAAGCTCAAGTGCAGCTGAAGAGCAAATTTCACCTGATCGGAAAAGAGTTCATTTTCGGAAACCGGAAAAAGTGCGGAGGTTCTGCAGTGCACTGATTCTTTCCTTACGCCCGCTGTCACCTCAGAACGCGTATTTTCGCAGAATCTGCCTGAGCGGGGCTGCTGAAGCTGAGTATCATCCGATACCCTTCATCCCTAATGAAATCAAGGGATTCCTTCATCTGTTCGAGGTGCATTTTTATGACTGAATGCCCCACCCGACGTGCACGTGAAAGGTCCTGACGCATCAGATCATCTTCATCAAAATTAAACAGTATGGCGATTGTGGGTAGAATATTCCGGTTCAGGTCCAGAATTGCCTGCCTCGAGGAGTGCTGGACATTGGTGGCATCTATGACGGTGAGCCTTTTTCGGTTGAGTCTCTTTGAGGCTATCAGGTGAAGCAGTTCGAAAGCATCTCCGCTTGCGCTCTGGTCCTTTTCATCATCACACACCGCGGCCCTGAATTCATCGGAAGAGAGGATCTCGGTTTTCAGAAAGTGCTTTCTGGCAAAAGTGCTTTTCCCGCTGGCAGCAGGACCGACAAGCAGAACGAGGCAGGGATAGGGAAGAAGAATCATTTTCGAGCTGTCGATGATTGTGATGGAGTTGCCGGTTTATTCATTAAAATAGATAAAGGAAGCAGATCAGAATGTTCCGGGGATGAAAAATTCAACACGCCTTTTTTCGGCACCTTTAGTTCGCATGGTGCCCGCGGGGAAACCGGACGTTGATTATCCCATATGCGAACCCGGCAGAAGACGTCAGAAAATCTGCCGGTGGCAATGGAATTGCTCTTTTTGCCTTGTAAGCGTAGAGAGCACTGGCTAGAACTGCCTTAGCGGGAGGGATCTGATGGATTTAACCACCACTTATATGGGAATGAAGCTTAAAAATCCGCTTGTGGGATCCTCCTCTCCCTATTGGAAGGATCTGGATAATATCAGGCTTCTGGAGGATAGTGGTGCCGCGGCTGTGGTTCTGCATTCTCTTTTCGAGGAGCAGGTGCAACTCAAGGAACGTGATCTTGAATCCTATATAGAGCTGGGAGCTGAACAGTTTGCGGAATCACTTACCTATCTTCCGGAGGTCGGAAACTACGGTTTCGCTCCCGAGGAGTATCTGGATCTGATCCGCAAGGCGAAGGATGCGGTCGGATTTCCGGTTATTGCCAGTCTCAGCGGGAATACTCCCGGGGCATGGCTCAATTATGCACGGGAGATCGAGAACGCGGGTGCGGACGGTCTGGAGCTTAATGTCTATAGCATCCCGGACGACGTTTTCAAAACCTCGACGCAGGTGGAGGAGGGGTATCTGGAGCTGATCAGGGGGGTGAAGCGCTGTACGGAGATACCGGTGTCGGTGAAACTGAGCACGTATCTCAGTTCAATCCCTAATATGCTTTCCCGGATGGAAGGAACGGGGGTGATGGCAGCGGTCATGTTCAACAGGTTTTATCAGCCGGATATCGATCTGCGCACTTTCGAGATCGTGCCCAATCTCCGTTTGAGTACCTCCGATGAGCTCCGCGAGCGTCTCCGTTGGGTCAGCATTCTGTATGAAAAAGTGGATCTTGATCTCGGTGTTTCCGGAGGAGTGCATAACGGGGGGGATGTTCTGAAGGCGCTGGCGGCAGGAGCCAGTGCGGTGATGATGACTTCGGCCCTGCTCAGAAACGGGATCTCCTACGCGGCTCAGGTGTTGGAGCAGATGAACTGTTGGCTGGATCATTACGGCTATGAATCTGTGGATTCGGTACAGGGGATCGTCAGCAGACTGTCTGTTGCAGCTTCGGAGTCTCAGGAGCGGGCACATTATATGCGGGTACTAGGATCGTATGAAATCAGGAAAAAGTCTGAGCAGAAAGGGGATGAAGATGGCCTACACGGATGAGGAGATTCGCAGACTGGTTCTGGATCAGCTAGAATGGGACGGAAGGCTTGGCAATTCCCGGATCGAGGTTGAGGTGCAGAGCGGTCAGGTGACTCTGCAGGGCAGGGTTAACTCCTTCACTGCGCGTCAGGCCGCCGAGGCGGATGCTCTTCAGGTACCGGAAGTGGTGAGAGTCATAGATCAGCTGGTTATCGAGTATCCGGGAGGAGCCGAAGCGGTCAGCGACGAGGATGTCCGCACCTCGATACTCAACCGTTTACTCTGGAATCCCAACATCAGCGTTTCCGACATCGATGTCAGAGTGGAGAAGGGAAATGTGACACTGGGAGGAACGGTGGACGGGTACTGGAAGAGGATTCGGGCTGAGGAGATCGCCTACGATACAAAAGGTGTAGTCAGAGTTCACAATGAGCTGACGGTGGTGCCGTCGGGTGAGTACAGTGACAGGGAAATCGCTGAAAATATAATGAGTGCTCTTCACAGAGGTGCAAAGGTGAACGTTGAACAGTTTGAACTGGAGGTTGAGGACGGAGTTGTAACTGCGGGAGGCGTGGTCGGTTCCAGAGAAGAGACAGAGGAAGTAATGCATGTGCTGAAGTTCACCAGGGGGGTTAGGGATGTTAACAATCTGATGAAAATCCGCGGAAAGGCTGTCTGAAGGAGACAGGCGGGGGAGAGCTGATGCGTGTGGAGACTTACAGCGGATACAAAGCCGATGAATATCCGGTTCGTTTCTGGATAAACGGAAGCAGCCCCAGGGAAGTGCTGGAGGTGGAGGACCGCTGGTATGGTCCGGGGCGAAGCTATTACAAGGTGTTTGCGGATGATGCCAGACATTACCTCCTGGTGAGAAACAACCGGTTCGGGACCTGGGAGGGGAGGAGGATTCCTCTTTCAGGCAATGGGGGATAATATAAATAAGGTTCTGTCCGGCGTATGACTACGGTTCCAGTTCTGCAGGCCATTGTGGAAATATTTGGGCTTTTCGGGATCGGCTGGTTTGCTCGCCGCAAGGGGTATGTACGGGAGGAAGATATCGGGAGGTGGTCCAGGTTCATTCTGGACCTGCTTTTTCCTGCTTATATTTTCAGTTCGATCACGCAGGGTTTTGATCCAGAAAAGCTGGGAGCGCTGTGGCCGTTACCTTTTCTGGGGCTTGGTCTGGTTCTTTTCGGAGTTGCAAGCGGATGGATTCTGCGCTTTGGACTTCCGGGGCGCGATTCCGACACCAGGCGTACCTTTCTTCATTTCTGTGCGGTGAATAATTCCGCCTATCTTCCCATTATCATAATCCGCAACTTATGGGGGGAAAGTGCCCTGGCCAATCTGTTCTTCTTCAATCTCGGGACCACTCTGGGAGTGTGGACAATCGGAATCGGGGTGCTTGGAAACCGCGATGTCTCCCGCAGTCTGGGCAGTCTGGTCACACCGAACCTGATAGCCGTTCTGGCGGCCCTTTCCGTTTCGCTCGCCGGCATAGTGCATTTCATCCCTTCTGCACTGCGCAGTGTCATTTCCACTGCCGGTTCGGCGGCGGTTCCGATCATGCTGATTCTGATTGGTTCATCTTTTTACAGAAAAGGTATTCTGAAGCTCAGCTGGCCGGTTCTGTATGCATCAGCAGTCCGTCTCCTGATACTTCCTGTTCTGGCGGTGTTTATCCTGAATACCCTGCCTGTTTCCAGGGAGGTATATCAAATTACCCTGATTGTGGCCCTGATGCCGGTGGCTGTCTCCTCGACCATTTTCACCATACGATATGGAGGCAACCCTGATTTTGCTGCACAGACCTCCATAGTTACCACACTGGCTGCTGCCATCACGGTTCCTGTGGCGCTGACAATTCTACTGTAGTTTCAGAAAAACACCTGACATGATTGGTTCGACATGTATATTCAATTATCTCCTCAACCACATTTCAAGCAGCTGGAAATGAAACCGCACAGACTGGATCATCAAACCGATTTCGAACCGTTCCGGCAAGAACTTCTGGAGTTGCCTCTTGAAGAGCTTATCTTCTATACGGAGCTGGTCATGGACGAGCTGAATGGGGGGGAGAGGCTGCAGTTTGACCCCGAGTATTTTTGTTCTGATTTTTCCGACCGGCACGGGAGAGTGGATTTTCTGGAAGCGGTTCTCAGAGAGGGGCTCATCGGAAGGGATAGTCTCTTTTTCACCTTCGGCGGCGGTCTTTTTAAAAGCGTGGGGGAGCAGTCCGGCTGACACCGGGGCTCCGGTTTTTCAGTTACCCTCTTTATATACGGTGTCGATGGCGATTCCCGCAGACAGAAGAAGCAGTTTCTGGGCATCCGAGGATGCCTGGTCATTGACGGAGACCACATAGTTGTCCGCCGTGGTGAAGAGTTCTTTTCCCAGACCAGCCCATTTTTTCGTGATGATGCCCAGCTCCTTGTCCTGATGATCCACAATCGAGAAGTTCCAGCCTTTCCAGTCCCCCTTTACTTCACCGATCTGTTTTTCGTTCACATCGAAAATGCGGAACTTGCTTTTCAGTGCCAGGAATTTGGACTTGAACAGACCGATTTTGCGGTCTTTCGCATCTCTGATCTCCACTTTTCCAACAAGAGACATTTTGCGGTGAAGCCTCACCAGTGGTACACCATCCTTTTCCTTTGATATAACCAGTGTCGCAGGCAGAAATCTTCTGTTAATGAGAAAGCTCAGGGCCAGCACCCAGGACGGAGTGTCCTCCTGTGCTGTTCCGACCTGATCTCCCGTAGCCAGATCGAAGATGTCGTAGACATTGCGCATCTTCAGGAAACCGACCCGTTCTTTGATCAGAAACTGATTTGATTCTAGCATAACCCATCTCCTTCAGAGGATGAATGTGACTGGTTTGGTTAAAATATAATCCGCATCAGCCCGGAAGTGGTATTTTTCCTGAATGACAACTTTGATGGTACATGAGACCGGACCCTTTCCAAGAGAAAAAACTCAAGTCAGGGCTTTATTGACCGATATGAATAACAGGCACATATGGTCCCGAAAGGGCAGACAAAGGGAGGTCCAGGGAGGGAACGCGGGGTTCCAGGGAAGGGACCTTACTCCCCAGAAAGGCAGGTATGCCATGAATATCCGGTCTGTTTCAGCATCATACAGAGCTCATCAGCTCGCCTCGGCAGTGAAAAGCAGAACCAAAACGGATGTTGTCAAGTCCGATTCAGCGAAGGAAAAAGTGGAAATATCGGACGATTCCTTGAGTATCGGGGTTGTGCGCAAGAAAGTGGACCAAACCCCGGAAATAAGAGCCGACAAGGTGAGGGAGGCGAAAAAGAAGGTTTTCTACTACGGCTATCCGCTCGATTCCGATCTGGTGGAGGCGATAGAAAAGCTGCTGGAACGGCGGATTATACTGTTCGGAGATTAATATGCCCTCCCCGGAGGGCTTTTTTACTTGATTTTCCTCCAAGAAGAACTCATTTTAAGTCACTGCCATTTATGACTGTTACCGCCCGGGTGGTGGAATTGGTAGACACTGGGGACTTAAAATCCCTTGGCCTGAAAACGGCCGTGCCGGTTCGATTCCGGCCTCGGGCACTTCATCGGAATACATTTTCCAGATATTTCAGATAGCCGGCCGAACGTGAGGTGTTGAGAGCTTTCAATGCATTGGTTGCATTCTGGAAAACCATGGGATTGTCACTCAGAAGGCACAAACCTGAAGCATCTTCGATTGCGGAAGATTTGAGCTTTATCTGGGAAACGACCCACAATGCTGATGCTTTCATCAGATCTTCACCGGAATTCAGCATTGACAGCAGATCCTGCTCCACATCGCCATAGCCGAGATTGTAGAGAGCTTTGAGCACATTTGCCCGTATGCGGTTGTTGGGATCGTGGCGCAGTCTGAGAAGGACCGGAACCATCCGTTTGTTGCCCAGACTTTCAAGCGCTTCGACCGTATTTGCTCTGACCCTCTTGTCCGTATCGTTGAGAAGTGCAAGTACGACCTCGTGATCATGGGGTCCCACCATTTTTCCCAGCAGGCTGACCGCGGTGGCCTTGATCTTCACATCCCTGTCCTGCACCAGTTTGGCAAGAAGTTCTCTTGTTCTGGGATGGCGTCTGAGGATACCCAGAATCTGAAGAGAGATCAGCCTGCGGTCTTCGTCGTCACAGAAAAGGTCTTTGCTTATCTCATCCACTATGAGCGGATCGAGTGTCTGGAGTATCGAACCGAGCTTGTGACGCAGTTCAGGGGTGAGTTGGCTGAAGTTGGTGATGAGGTTTTTTTTAATGATGGAGCAGGCTGTGTCCGCGGCTGACTTTCTGATGCGGGTGTTTTCATTGCCGATCAGAGCCATGACGGCGGAGAGGTCTGCAATGGTTCCATTTTTCTTTAGATAGCGCAGGGAGGTGATGACCTGGTCGGGTCTGGGTGATTTCAGATCGGCCAGTGCCTGGGCGTGTTCCATCAGTTCTTCCCTTTCAGTTCCACTATCTGATCGCGCAGCTGGGCAGCTTTTTCGAAATCCAGATTCTTTGCCGCCTCGGCCATTTCTCTTTCCAGCTTCTCCAGTTTGGTTTTTCCTTTTTTACGGGGAGCGGACGGGGGTTTGGCACCGTATTTTCCGCTGTCCGGTTCAGCTGCTTTGAGCACTTCTGCCGATTCGGTTTCGTAGAAGGAGAGCCTTTCGTCTATACGGCGTTCAGTGCTTTTGGGAGTGATACCATGCTCCTCGTTGTAGGCCAGCTGCTTTCTTCTTCTTCGTCCGCTTTCATCCAGCGCTTTGGCAATGGAGTCTGTGATGGTGTCAGCGTAGAGGATAATCCGGCCGTTTATGTTCCGTGCGGCTCGACCGGCGATCTGTACAATGGAGCGCACCGAACGCAGAAAACCCTCCTTGTCCGCATCAAGAATGGTGACCAGAGTCACTTCGGGAAGATCCAGGCCTTCTCTGAGGAGGTTGATGCCGACCAGAATGTCGAAATCCCCTCTGCGCAGATCCCGCAGGATATTGGTTCTTTCCAGGGTATCGATTTCAGAATGCAGGTAGCGCACGCGGAAATCGAGTGTTTCCAGATATTCGGTAAGATCCTCTGCCATTTTCTTAGTCAGAGTGGTGACCAGTGCGCGTTCGTTTTTCTGGACCACTGTGCGGAGCTGCTCTATAAGATCGTCCACCTGATTCACAGCCGGGCGCACCTCGATGGGAGGGTCTACCAGGTGAGTCGGTCGGATAACCTGTTCCACCAGAATGCCTTCGCTCTTTTCCATTTCGTAATCGCCCGGTGTGGCCGAGACGAACACTACCGTTTTGATGAGATCTTCGAATTCGTTGAACTTAAGAGGACGATTGTCCAGAGCGCAGGGGAGACGGAAACCGTGATCTACCAGAGTTTGTTTCCTGGCCTTGTCCCCGTTGTACATACCCTGGATCTGAGGGACGGTCACGTGGCTTTCATCTATTATGGTGAGAAAATTCCGCCTGAAGAAATCGATCAGGGTGAATGGCCTGGTGCCCGGTTCTCTGCCGTCCAGTATACGGGAGTAGTTTTCGATTCCGTTCACATACCCCACCTCGCGCAGCATCTCCATATCGTAGCGGGTACGCTGTTCAAGCCTCTGCGCTTCGAGCAGTTTATGCTGGGAGCGCAGGTTCTCCAGTTGCAGTTCCAGCTCGTCTTCGATCTTAAGCAGAGCTTCATCCATGGTGACATCCGTGGTCATGTAATGCTTTGCCGGAAAAAGAGTTATCTCCTCCAGCCGCTGTATGATCTTGCCGGTAACGGGGCTGATGAGGCTTACTGCTTCTATTTCATCGCCGAACGTCTCTATGCGCAGCGCATGTTCTTCGTACGCAGGCTGGATCTCTATTACATCCCCTTTGACCCGAAACATTCCGCGCTGCAGCGAGATGTCGTTGCGGACGTACTGCATTTCGGTGAGACCGAGCAGAAAAGTGCGCCGGTTTATTCTGTCTCCGACTCTGATTTTCCTGCTGGACGCCTCGTAGGCTTCAGGTGAGCCAATTCCGTAGATGCAGGAAACACTGGCCACTATTATGACATCCTTGCGGGAGAGTAGGGAACTGGTGGCTTTGAGCCGCAGCCGGTCGATATCCTCATTGATGAGAGATGATTTGGCTATGAAGGTATCGCTGGAGGGGATGTACGCCTCCGGCTGGTAGTAGTCGTAGAAACTGACGAAATACTCGACTGCGTTTTCTGGAAAGAATTCCCTGAATTCCTGATAAAGCTGAGCCGCCAGGGTCTTGTTATGGGAGATGACCAGAGTAGGCATCTGGACTCTCTCGATCACGTTGGCCATGGTGAATGTTTTTCCCGAACCGGTGACTCCAAGAAGAACCTGGCTGGGAACACCGTTCTGAACACCTTCGGTCAGCTCCTCGATAGCCTGAGGTTGGTCTCCGGCGGGTTTGTATTTGCTTTTAAGTTTGAATTTCATACGGAATTATGAGTAGGAAAAAACATGCCGGAGGTGCTGCTCCGGCATTTGGCATGGGATCAGTTGTTGAAAATCATTCCCAATGAGAAAACCGTCATGAAGGTCAGCCACAGGTAGAGCAGAAATCCGTTCAGGAATTGTTCGGAAACGGACTGGACCTGCTGATTCTGCCCGCGCCTGGCCTTTTTCTCTTTCGCGTGCTTGTATATGGAGCGCATGGTAAGGAGAAAGAGTACTCCTCCTGTAATTTTGATAAGTACTGCCGGCATGTCCATCTGGACAACTCCTTTTAGAAGATTATTCCTGGCTTGGTGGTTTATCCATTTCGATTCTGTTTGCTCTGAGCCGTCTGTGAGCTATTTCGCTTCCGTTCCACAGAAGTACGAATTCGTAGTCTCCCTCTTCGGGGAGGGGGAGGCCGTTGATGTTTCCTCCGATCTCCACGACCGCTCTCCGGTTTTCCGGGGTTGCCACATTCCAGGGAGGCATCTGCATCGAGAAGGGACCGCCTTCCTTTCTGAAGAGCAGTTGAGCCTCTCCTTGGGCGGCAACATCAGTCAGGGCGATATAAACCGCGCAGTTCCCGTGTTTGGAGGGGAATCCTGCAGTGTTTATCGAACTGAAGGTTCCAGAAAGAATGCTTTTTCCGGTGTGGACATCTCGGTAGTAATGATCACAGATAATCATCGCCAGAACAATAGGTTTCATATATTTCCGTTTTTATGTGGTCAATATTGTTAAACAGGTAAAATAATATGTGGTGCCTGGAGGTGACAGCGGCTGGGAAAGATTGGGGTTGCATTATTATGTAAACTAAATCTTTCGGGTTGGGATAAATAGGGAGCAGTACCGATTCGAATACGGGACGAGAATCTGGTGACTTTTATCTCCCGCATTTATTTTAGTATCTCGACAGAATTCACCAACAGCTTGGAGAGGACGAAAATGGCCCTGAAAAAAGAGGAGATTACACGCAAACTGCTTCATTTATTCGCACTTCTCATGCCTGCAGGCATTTTTTATCTGCCCAGAATGCAGTTTTCCTATGCATACCCGGTCGGGATCCTTGCGTTTCTGCTGGGAGGCTCGATAGTGGTGGAATCGCTCCGTTTCAGAATTCCCGCCGTCCAGAAAATGTTCTTCAGCTTTTTCGGTCATCTGCTGCGGCAGGAGGAATCCTCCAAAACAACCGGAAGCACTTATGTCATCGCAGCCGCTCTTCTTTGCTCGATACTCTTTATAAATCAGCGGCATATCGCCTTCATGGTACTTTTTCTTTTCATTCTGGGAGATGCCATTGCGGCTATAGTCGGCCTGAGCATGGGGAGAATCAAAATCGGAAATAAGTCACTGGAGGGGAGTGCGGCATGTTTTCTTCTCTGCATGGCTTTGATGTACGGGGTTTTTCCTCATCTGCCGGGAATTCTCGATCCGTGGAACGGGACGGTTCCTTTTATAATGGCTCTTGCAGCTTCGCTGTCCATTACGGTTTTCGAGCTCTTTCCTTTGAAAATTACCAGAAACTTCGTTATCAACGACAATCTGGCAGTCCCTGTGATCACCGGAGCAATTCTGATGTGGCTAGAATCCGTAATGGGATTCTGATACCTTCATACAGCACAGTGCAGTTTTTAAGCCCGGAAAAGATCCGGGTTTTTTTTTGATCAGAATTAAAAGTGTGAGTTTTCACCCGGATCATTCAGGATATTGTAGAAGCAGCAGTTCTTTTCCGCAGGAGCTTCCTGTGTTTTTCAGGTACGGATTTTCAGGTGTGAGTGATACAGGAGAAGGGGAGGAATCTGAATATACCTTAGTTTACATAATATGTATTATGCGACACGGAATGCGCTCGTTTATCACTCAATCGGCGTTTCTGTGCTTTTTTTGAGGTATTTGGGGTTTATTCGGCATTTCCCGGAATCATAATGAAGATATTTGAATGTGGATTGTATCCGGTACGGATTCTGCTTGATGAAGCCTTCCGGACTGTGATGAGACTGCTGTTGTAGCGGGATTGATTTTCTGTTCCCGTTCAGAGCCAGGCAACAATCCGATGGCTTTAGCTGATCGGTTCGCAGTGGGATACAGGGTATAAACCGGGCGGAAAATTCAGGAGAAATCATTTCTTCGTTATGGGCGGTTAAATTGCGGCCGAGCAGGCTTCTAACTTATAAGGGCGATCTGGATATCCATCACATTGGTATTGGTCGGACCGGTTTTCACCAGGCAGCCCGCAGCTTCCAGGGCTGCATAGGAGTCGTGGGCGAGAAGGTGGTTTTCCGGATCAATCCCCTGTTTTCTCATCATTTCCGCAGTCCTGCCGTTCACGACTGCACCGGCTGCATCGGTGGGCCCGTCGTTTCCGTCCGTTCCGCAACTGAGGAGCGTGACCCTGTCCTCGTTTTCCAGCTGCAGGGCAGCAGCCAGCGCAAGTTCCTGATTTCTGCCGCCATTGCCATGTTTTTCACCTAGACTAACGGTCGTTTCGCCTCCGGCTACAATGCAGACAGGTGATTCTGATTGGGATAACTCCTTGATTTTGGTGCAGATGCGTACAGAAGCCTCTTTTGCTTCACCTGTAAGGGGAGTCTGGATCAGATGCGTTCTGTAGCCCATTTTTTCCGCCTCGGCCCTGCAGGCTTCAAGTGCTGATTTGTTTGAGGCGGCCAGAACGTGTAACACATTGTGAAAGCAGGAGTTACCTGCTTTCGGGGTCTCACCTGTTCCGTTCAGCATTCCTTCCCGGAGGTGTTCGGCAACCGAAGCCGGTATTCTGTCGGTGAGTGAGTACTTGTTCAGAATATCGGAAACATCGCTGAAAGTGGACGCGTCCGGAGAGAACGGACCCGATGCTATAGTATGGAAACTATCTCCGGGGACATCGGAAACGACTACGGCCAGAACCTGAGCCGGGCAGGCCCATACCGCTGCCTGACCGCCTTTTATTCGGGAGAAGTGCTTGCGTACTATGTTCATTTCCCGGATATCGGCACCGCTTGCCAGAAGCAGCTTGGAAAGACTGACCAGATCCTCCAGCTGGATTCCCGAAGCGGGTAGAGTCCACAGTGAACTGCCGCCGCCAGAAAGCAGGGCAATGATCAGATCGGTGTTCCTGGCTGAACCGAGTATTTTCACCGTTTCGGATGTAGCGTTCACGCACATCTGATCCGGCCAGGGGTGTCCCCCTTCGATCAGATGGATTTTTCTGAGAGTGCCTGTACCGCTGTAGCCGTATTTTACCGCCACCAGTCCGGCGGCGATTCTGTCTCCAAGCAGTTCCTCGCTGAATTGGGCCATGGATGCTGCCGCTTTACCGCACCCGAATACCATGATCGAAGAGTATTGATCCAAGTCATAGGATTGAGTACTCACCCCGTCGGTCCGGACCAGGAGCCGGTTGTTTTCCCGCTTCATGATTCTGCGCATGGCAGCTGCCGGTTCGGCCGCTTTGAGACCAGCTTTGAATATCTGCAGTATTGAATCCCGTTTTTCCATTGGATACCTCTGAAGAGATGTGAATCTTCCATACACAGCAAATCACCGGGCCTACTGATTGGCTGCGGCGATCCGGGACACGATCTCCCCCACCACCTTTTCAGCACACTTGCCTTCACAGTCTATTTCGAAATGAGCATATGAGCGGTAAAGAGGACGCCGCTCTTCAAAAAGATCGGCAAGAGACACTCCCCTCTTCATTGCTATTCCTCTGGTAAGCATCATCGGACCTATTCGACTCTTCAGTTCCTGCAGAGAAACATTGAGAAACACAATACAGCTGCTATGGCTGAGATGCTTCATGCTTTTGGGGCGGTAGACAACACTTCCTCCGGTAGCGATCACGTGATTCCGCACCTTAAGAGACGTGACTGCCTCCTCCTCCGCATCCAGAAATGCTTCCAGACCGGATTCATTGATTATTGTCTGGAGCGGAACAGAGCTTTTCTGCTGAATCAACAGGTCGGTATCGATAAAACCCCAGCAGAGGGTTTTAGCCAGAATCACACCGACAGTGCTTTTACCCGCGCCGGGCATCCCTATTAAAGTGATATTCTTCATACAGCATCCTAAATCGACGGTGATACGCATGGCGTTCCGTACTGGTGTAGGTCGATTGTATCAGGTATAAAAATCAGTCAGTTACTGATTGTTTTTGTTTTCTGAAAGATGTCGGATTCATTCCGGTCCGTTCCTTGAACTCCCGGTTGAAATGGCTGGGTGTGGCGTAACCGAGTTTGTAGGCGATCTCGGCAATGTTGAGACCGGTGTTCTCAAGCAGCCTTCTTCCCTCCTGGGTTCTCAGATCGTGAATGAGAGAACGGAAGCCGTTTTGATAATTTTCCCGGATCAGACGGGAGAGCCTCGATTCAGAAAATCCCATATCCTCTGCCGCTTTTTTCAGGTTCAGTTCCGGAAGCATGTAGCTTGATTCCATGTATCTCATGACCCGGTCCCATTCGGCAGGTCCCGTGGGTATCGGCTTGGGCTGGAGATCCTCGGTTTTCGACACCTGGGCACACGCAGAGTGTCTTTTCAATTTCCGTATCAGTAAAAAGCTAATCAGAGCGGCAGAGAACAAAACTACGGTTCCAAGCGGCCAGTCGAATACTCCTTTTTTCTTTTCCGGAACAAACTCCAGTCCTGAGATGACCAATGTGTCGGATTTGGAGACTCTTGCAGTATCAGATATCACCCACTCCACCATACAGATGGAATCCAGAAACAGCCGATTGTCCTCGGGCGGCACGCTGTAACGCTGTCTCCACCATTCAGCTACCCGGAACCGTCTGAATGGAACCGCGGTCCTGTGGTTCTGGGTGGTAACCGTCACAGGCGTCTCCAGAACTCGGAAGCTGACCGGGTCGTCATCGGTGGTGATCTGGGGATCGTAGACTGCCAGCTGGAGCAGCAGACGTCCCGCACTGTTGGAACGTATATACATAACAAGAGAATCGTTGTCGGAAACATCATATTTTCCGCCCAGCCTAAAAGAACGGATATCCAAGATGAGACCGGCGTAGGGCCAAGGAGCACCTCTGTTCAATCGGAATACCCACTCCACCTCGTCTGCCACCTGCAGTCCCAGAGTCGCAGAGTTTCCGCCCTGGTCACTGTCATTGAATGTGCTCCAGAGAGAATCGGTATGACGAAATGCAACCGGATCCGCAGCAGATGGAAGTGTATACAGTAGAACAAGAACTATTGCGGGAAGGATTTTCATGGATATGGTGATCTATGGTTTTCTGAAACTGCAGTATTCTTGTCTGAATCCCTCAGAAGTGATTGTTGACGGGTTTAGACAAGTTTCCGACTTTTTATGGTAATATACTTTGTGGGTTCGGTCGTTATATTGAGCTTAGATTGCGAACAGTTCATTTCTGGAAGGAGTAAACAACAATGAAACGCTTGGCTGGAGTGCTTGGTTCAGTTTTAGTTCTGGCAGCATCGGGTTCACCTGATGTTCATATCAGATACAATCAGGCGGGCTATCTTCCTCAGCGGCCGAAATCGCTGGTTCTCGTTTCTGATGAAGATCTGGAAGGCAGTGAATGGAAAGTGACCGAAAACGGAACGGAAATACTTTCCGGAACAGTGGGATCCAGTGCTGGTGGTGCGGGTGATCACACGAGCCATCCGTTCAATCATATAGTGGATGTTTCAGATATCGACACCGAGGGCCTCTTCCGGTTCAGCTGCGGCGGTTCTCAAGCGGATCTGAAAATCAGCGCTCACCCCTACTCTGTGTTCATTACCGATGCTTTAAGGCATCTGCGTACGGCGCGGAGCGGTTCGGAGGAGGCTCTCAATCACGGAAATTCCCACCAGGGTGATTCTGCCGCCATACTATATGTAATGGATGGAGCCCCTTCGGCCGGAAGCTGGAAAGAAGCCGCCCCCCGAAAAACACTTGATCTCAGAGGCGGCTGGTACGATGCCGGTGACTATATCAAGTTCACCCTGACAATAGCCACGACTGCCTATTATCTGCTGGAGGCCTATGAGGCAAATCCGCTCACCTTCACCAGAGTGCTGTCCTCGGGTGATCTTCCGGATGTTCTGGATGAAGCCAGGCACGGTCTGGATTATCTGATGAAGACATATCCAGAAGATGATTTGTTTGTTATTCAGGTCGGTAACGCGCTGGACCATAATATGGGCCTGAGGCTTCCGGAAAATGACGTTCTGGATGGCAGAAGACCGGCTCTTTGCGCAATCAGTCCCGTTCACATGGGAATTGCTGCTGCGGCGCTTGCCAAGGGCGCAAGGATTTTTGAAGCTGAAGGAGAAACGGAACTGGCTCAGTCTTATCTAGAGAAGGCTGAGGCAATCCTGCAGAGAGCACAGATGCCCGATGCGCTTGAAAGCGCGGCATATGAAAAGGATGAAACAAACGATTTCTACAGGGATAACACTCTGGGTGACAATATGTGTCTGGGAGCACTTGAGCTGTATAGAGCAACACAGGAACCGCATTACCTTGACCTTGCCAAATCGCTTGCGCCTTCAGCGGGAAACTGGATAAGCTGGGGTACATATAATTTCAGCTGTAATCAGGGTCTGGAAGCGCTGCATGAGCAATCCAGAACAGCGGCACAGGATGACATCGATTATTTCACAGGTAATATGGACCCCATATGGGGTATACCGCTTGATTACACCTGGGCTTCTCTTCTTTGCTGGAACGGGGCCGGTGCGGCAGCAGGCGCCTGGAACAGACTTCATCCCGACCCCGCGGCACTCGATCTGCATCTGAAGATGGTGGATCTGCTGTTCGGGCGGAACAACTGGGGAGTGTGTTTTGTCGCCAGTAACCGGGTTCCCAATTCAGTGCGCAACATCTACAGCCAGATCTATTCCCTGACTGATGTATTCCCTCACGGAGCTGTTGCGCTGGGGCCGGGTGACCGTGAGACACATACCGAAATGGAAAAGTACTTCGGAACACCGCCGTCGAGTTCACTGGACTTATTTCAAACCGGGGCAGCTGTTTTTTACGACTGGGAAAAGGATTTCATGACATGTGAAACGGTGACTATGAGTCAATCCTATGCGATCTGGCTCATGAGTCTTGCGGGAAACATGTCGGTTCAGGCTCCAGCGGACAGCAGCCTTCCTGATACTTCAGGTTCGGAAGTGGCAGTTGACAGTCTCTGGACATTTCCGATGGACAGAATCACCTGGTATCTTTATTCCGATGCGGATGAGGAAGGGAACAGTACCGCAGAATGGAAGACATCTCAATCCAAAACAGCAGTTCTGGTTCCCCGGGAGGGTGTAAAGTATCCTTATGCAGGGTTGGGGTACGAGTTTCCTTCGGCGTTTTCGAATCTGGATGCCTTTGACGGATTCGAAGTGCATGGTCTGCTTGAGAACGAAATGACATTCAGAATCGATCTGGCCATATCGGGCATATCGGATTACGATTACCATGGGAAAACGGTTCTGGGCAAGGGAGAATCATCATCCTTTCGTATTCAGTTCAGTGAATTGGCGCAGCAGGGATTCGGCAATGCGATCGATTTCGATCCGTCTGAAGCTAGTCAGCTCAATATCACATATTACAATACGCTTAAACCTGCAGAGGTGAGAATAGACTCCATCACTTTTTTCAGCAGCGAGTCCAGTACACCTGTGCGTAAGACATTTGGAAAGGTGATGAGTAAAAAGAGGTGCTGGAGGAGAACCGGACTGCGGTTCCGGTGGGAAGGTGAAATTCCCACCAGTCTCCGTCTGTGCAATATAAAGGGGCAAACTATTTGGAATGGAAGTGCGGATCCCGGAGAGGAGGTAGTGCTCCCCCGTTACAAAGGATTTCAGTTCTTAATGGGAGACGGAAAACTGATTGATATGTGGACAGTGACAAAGGATTCCAGATAACCATTTCCAAAAAAGTCTCTTCATTTTGAATACGCCATCCGGTTGTGATCTGTTTTTGAAGCGTTGATCACAGCCGGTTTTTTTCGTATTTGCAGTAGATGTCGGATCAGGAAGACAAAAGAGTATGGAATCGATGCAGTCATGAGAGCGGTGTATCTCCGTTCACTCCAGAACATTTGTCCGAGCGGCAGGTCAAGTTTTTTTACTTTTCATTCCAGAACATGGGAGCGGAATACGACAGTTTCCTGGTTTGGACCGGCTGGTGTAAGTGCATGATTTATGACAGGTAGGCCGGTCCGGACCGAGCCTTTTCTTTGGAATTATATTTGCGCTACAGAAACTGTATTTGCATCGGAAAAGATCGGTTCTTCACTTTTTAAATTTTTTTCTATGCGTTTCAGGGTGGCAAATGATAATTTGTTTTCAGATGTTCAGTAATTTCCAGTTGTCCCCGGTATCAAACCTTGTTAATACATATAAGAAAGGAGACCGGAAATGGCCAGAATCAGCAAACAGGAACTCGTCCGTTTACAGAAAAAGTTCAAGACGGATGCGCGTATCGGCGAGGAGTTCGGAATCACTCGCCAGGCAGTTCATCAGCTTCGCAAGAAATACGGAATCGAATCCCGCACAGCAAGAAACCCGGAGCGCAACCAGGAGATTGTGGTTATGCGCGACAAGGGAGCGAGTGTGGAATCGATTGCCAAGAAATTCAAGCTTTCCATTCCCCAGACTTACCGCATCATAAAGGAGAGCACGGCACCGAAGAAGGCTGCTCCGAAGAAAAGCACCAAAAAGACAGCAAAAAAAACTGCTAAGAAAACAGCCAAGAAGACAGCCAAGAAGACTGCCAAGAAAACCACCAAGAAGAAAAGATAGTTTACACGGCCTTTCCGTGAACTGTCCGGAAAGGCCTTTTTTCCTAAATTCTTATACCTGACAGAATATTTTGATGGCCTTTTCCGGGCAGTTTTCGGCTGCCATTTCGTATTCATGCTCCAACCATCCCGGAACGGTCTTGTGTCTCGGAACCGCTTTGCCGCCATCTCCCATATCAAAAGCATCCGGACATATACTTGCGCACAATCCGCAACCGGAACAGCACTCGTCCACAACGACTCTCATACCAACCTTCTCCTTACTCAAAACAAGTTTTTCATAACCCTTTGAACGGAATTTCTCTCTCTCATCCCTTCGAGTGGATGCGGCCCTCGTGATTCAATCCGGTAATCCTGACCGTTTCTCCGGATGTTTTCTCCAACAACCTGCATACTGGGGATGTAGCCCTCACTGTTTACCCTTTTCTGATACGAGTGAAGTTGGGAATCTGCCTGCAGTTTTGAATACGGCAGGTATTTTTCTCCCAGAGCGGTCAGTTCCACCTGTTCACTCAATACAGCTCTGATGTATTCCTTGTTGGAGTCGAAAATGGTCAGCTTGGGTATTTTTGAGGGAACAACGGATTCCGGATCCCTGCCTTCCGCTTTCTGCATCAGGAATGCGGCCGTTTTGACGTGTTCTATTTCATTTTCAAGCATCTGTGCCCAGATGTTCTTTACGCGGCTGTCGGTTTCGGACTCCAGACACGAATGATAAAGGTAGCATTCATTGTATTGATGCAGCAGAAACGTTTCCATTGCGGAAGGTCCTGGTTCATTAAGCGACCCGTACTGAGTGAGATGCTGCTCCTCGGCCATGGCGATTTCCTGGAAAAGCCCTCTGCCCAGGGGGGATGAGATCCTGTTTCCGGCATTCATGTAGAACATCATTGTCTGCTGCTCGAGAGAATCCATTGTAACAAGATGCAGTTTCGAGAGTATATTGGTTTTCTGTAAAGGGACGCTTCTGCGGATTGTGTCAAAGGGGAACTGGTGCTGATCGGCAGTAGGTCTTCCCGGAAGCACTTCCGTCAGATCTCCTACGATTTTTTCCGCATCGCCGTTTTCGCTTATGTCGTAAAGATTTGCAAACCTGTAGAGATGGTCCAGATCCTCCAGAAGCCCGTAGTTCAGTGCGGATTTTACATACGTATCCGGCTCCGTGCGGGCAAGCCAGGCAGTGAGGTCCACTTCGGCCTGTTCGTAACCCAGAGCCTGTTCGATCAGGGATTCTTCCGGAGGAATGAGCCAGTTTATAAGTTTCTGCTGCTGAAGCTCTATTCTGCGCAGAAGGGTGATCTTCTCTCTTATCTCCGGATTGTCGTTGTGCCGCAAGAGATAGTGGGAGAAGAGCGCTTGGTGGGTTTCCAGACCGTTCATCAGCATGATACGTGAGCGGGTATAGGGATGAACCTCGTTTCGGTTGTACGGTTTGGAATTCAGTTCATTCCAGCTTCGCACCTGCTTTTCCAGAGGTGTACCTTTTTCTTTGAGAGGGTTCATCCCCATGCACAATCTCCTTTTTCATCCATTCGGTGACAAGTAGTGTTACATTCCCGGAACCAGTTCCACCTTGACCCAGCCGTCGTGCCTGAGATCGTATTCCCTGTAGGCATTTATGACCGATGAGATCGGTTTCACTTGTGAAATGACCTTTACCGGATCGATCACTCCGCTTTCCACCAGCTCCATCAGCATGGGAATGTACTTGCGGTGGTTGCAGTTACCCATTTTGATGGTCAAGTTTTTATTCATAGCTGTTCCGATGGGAAAAGAGTTCAGTTTCTGCGGGTAGACGCCCACAATTGCCAGGGTGCCGGCTTTGTCAATTGCCTCGGTGGCCCAGCGCAGCACCTGGGACGGAGCATCACCCGGGTGCCAGTTTTCTCCCTGTGGTCTGGCCTCCGGTGCTATGGAGTCACGTTCCCGTAAGAATTCCTGTTCGTGGAGGGCACTTTTGGAAGCTGCCGGTCCCTGGTGAGCCGCCAGGGCATCCACGCCAACAGCATCGATCACCCTGTCCACTCCGATACCTCCAGTGAGGTCGTGGATCATCTCTACGGGGTCTTCTTCGTTGAAATCAATGACTTCCGCACCCAGTTCGCGGGCCAGTTCGAGTCTGGCGGGAATCTGGTCCACTGCCAGAATTCGCCCCGCCTTGAAAAGCCTGGCACTGGCGATGGCAAACAGACCTACCGGGCCGCATCCGAACACTGCCACCGTGTCACCCGCTTTTATTTCGGCCAGTTCGGCTCCGAAATAGCCGGTGGGAAAGATGTCCGAAAGCATCAGCGCCTGATCATCGGTCACTTTTTCGGGAATGCGCACCGGCCCTACGTTGGCGAAAGGAATCAGAGCTTTTTCCGCCTGGAGTCCCTGGAAAGGGCCGCTGTCCTTGGGACCGCCGAAAAAAGCGGTACCGGCGAGTTTTCCGTTGGGATTGGCATTGTCGCACTGGGAGTAGTATCCTGCCCGGCAGTAGGAACAGTATCCGCAGGCGATGGTGGAAGGAATGACAACTCTGTCACCGTTTTTCAGATTCCTCACTCCCTTCCCCACGGCTTCCACGACTCCCACCCCCTCGTGTCCCAGAACGGTTCCGCCCAGCATGGGTCCCATGGTGCCACGCACCATATGCAGATCGGTTCCGCAGATGGCGCTTGCGGTAATGCGGACCACCGCGTCTGTGGGTTTCTGGATTTGAGGTTCGGGTATATCATCAAGGCGCACATCTCCCACATCATGGAAAACTACCGCTTTCATAAACAGCTCCTTTATATTAAGACCGCGAAGGACTATATTGGGCTAATGTACCAGTATGGCGTTTACGCTCAGAATTCTCCTGCAAATTGAGTGCCTTGGGTAAAACAGGCTTTTTAACTGCCTAATCTTACTTTGGACATCTCGCAAATGCCGTTTTCGCGAAAATGCGGCATATTTTTTGGATTTTCACTGCCTGATTCGGGTATGTTTGTTGCTTGTCCCTAATAGATGCGCCATTTACGGCCCGGAACCGGAGGGAAACTTGACCAAGCACTCACAGCAGAATACTTTGAGAATCGGAATCAGCGGTTCCTATGGCGGATTCAACCTGGGGGACGAGGCGATACTACAGAGCATAATTGCCCAGCTGCGCATACTGCACAAAGCGGAAATCACGGTTTTTTCCAGGGATCCCTACGACACTTCCAGGCGCCACAGAGTCGAGCGGGTGGTGGCGGTTAGAAAACTGAGCAGAGACGAGGCGGAAGAGGAGGTGGCGCGGCTTGATGTGTTCATTCTGGGCGGAGGGGGGATTCTCTACGATGCCGATGCGAAGACCTATCTCAGGGAGCCGATTCTGGCTCTGGAGAGAGGTGTGCCGGTGATGGTGTATGCGATCAGTGCCGGACCGCTTTATCTGCCTGTCATGCAGGATCTGGTCAGGGATTGTCTAAACAAAGTGTCAGTCATAACAGTCCGGGATTATCATTCCCGAAGGGTGCTTGAGGACGCCGGAGTTCGCCATGCGATTCAGGTCACCGCCGATCCGGCGCTCTTATTGGAACCGGAGCCACTTGATGCCGATGTTTTCAAAAGAGAGGGGATTGATCCGGGAAGGAGATTGGTGGGGATCTCCGTGCGTGAACCCGGGGTTGCCGCTCCGGATATTAATGAGGAGAAATACCATCTGATTCTGGCTAACACTGCTGATTATATTATCGACCGTTTCAATGCCGATGTGGTTTTTATCCCCATGGAGAGAAAAGTTTTCGATCTGCAGCATTCCCATGCGGTTATCTCACTTATGCTCCGTCCCCAGAATGCCACCGTTCTTCAGGGGGATTACACGTCAGGACAGCTCCTTTCGATAATCGGCCGGTTGAATTTCGCCGTTGGAATGCGTCTGCATTTTCTTCTCTTTGCAGCTCTTCAGCAGGTGCCCTTTGTGGGTCTTCCCTATTCTCCGAAAGTGAATGGATTTCTGGAGGAACTTCATCTGGAAATGCCGCCGATTCACTTTGTGAACGCGGGCAGACTGATAGCTCATATTGATCATGCCTGGGACAATCGCATGTCGGTGCTTCAGAGGATAAAGAGGTATGTGCCGGAGCTGAAGGAGCGTGCCATGAAGAATGGCGCGGCTCTGGAGAGAATCATTATGAAAGGCAACCCGGAAACTGATCAAAGCTGATTTGAAGAAAGGAAGTTAAGTGCCACCGCTTCCCCGTCCTGAAAGTTACGAATACGTTCTTTTGCCCGCGCGCAAGGCAATGGTTGCGGATACATGCGATGTTCTCGTGGTGGGTGGAGGTCCGGCAGGTCTGGGCGCCGCAGTGGGTGCGGCCAAAACAGGGGCGCGGGTGATACTTGCTGAGCAATACGGTTTTCTGGGTGGCAGCGCTACGGCCGCGCTGGTTATGCCGCTTATGTCTTTTCACACTCAGCATGCTCACGAACAGATTTCCGGAGCTGTCACCATGTTCCCCACCGATCACGGGGTCGGCAATCCGGTGATCGCGGGAGTGGTACTGGAATTGGTGGAGCGCCTTGTCAAAGCCGGCGGTGCCTGCCCTCCCACGGTTGATACAGGATATGTGGTGCCGTTTGATCACGAGATTTTCAAGCTGGTGGCAATGGAGATGCTCGATCAGGCGGGGGTGAATGTACTGTATCACGCTTTTGCCAGTGATGCCATATATGATTCCCAATTCCCCGGAGTGGTGTTCGAGTCCAAGAGCGGGCCGCTGATTATCAAAGCTCGCATGATTGTGGATTGTACCGGAGACGGCGATGTGGCGGTGAGGTCAGGGGCTCACTACGATGTGGGTCGTGATCCGGATGGACTGGTTCAGCCCATGACCCTTTACTTCCGTCTTGCTGAATTCGAAAAAATCGCCTTTGAAAACTATGTGAAGGCTCATCCGGATCAGTGGAGGGGCGTGCACGGGCTCTGGGATCTGGTGAAGAAGGCGGGAGTGGACGGGGAACTTGATCTGCCCCGGGAGGACGTTTTGATTTTCGGTACGCCGCATGAAAAAGAGATAAGTGTCAACAGTACCCGGGTCATACGGGTTCTGGGAACAGATATATGGGACCTTACCTATGCGGAGTGGGAAAGCAGGCGGCAGATGAAGCACATAGAGGAGTTTTTCAAGAGGTATGTCCCCGGATTTTCCGATACATATGTGATCCAGAGCGGTGTCCAGGTGGGGATAAGGGAAACCAGAAGGATAAAGGGGGATTACTGTCTGTGTGGGGAAGATGTGCTTGAAGCCAGAAAATTCCGGGACGTGATAGCCAGAAGCACCTATCCCATTGATATCCACAACCCTGTAGGCAGGGGGACGACCCTTAAACGGGTGAAGACCGGTCACGCTTACGACATTCCTCTGCGCTGCTGCATTCCCCGGGGGCTGGATAATGTGCTGGTTGCGGGGCGCTGCATTTCAGGCACTCACGAGGCGCACTCCTCCTACAGGGTGATGCCCGTATCGATGGCGGTGGGTCAGGGTGCAGGGGTATGTGCCGCACTGGGGGCACTCAAACGCTGCTGCAGCCGTGAGGTGGACATCAATGACGTGCATGCGGAGCTGAAACGGCAGAATGTGGATCTGGGGAAATAAAGCTTCGCAGAAAACCCGAGTTTTGAATTTCAGGGCTGTCCTGTACTGATCATGATTCTACCGGCACCGGAAAACTTCCTGACACCTGCAACCAGCAGAAAGGAGAAAAGTATCTGAAGCTTCTCAAATTCATCCCGATTCAGAGTGATAACCGACACGTTCAATATGCCTCTCCCCCGTTCTGGATTCAAGTTCAAAATGTAGTGTAATTCAGGATCTGTATCCCACTTTGAATCGACCCTAACAGAAAGGGGCTTTCCCGAAAGAAAGCCCCTTGACAGAATCCCGATTACGCTATGAAAAGCAGTTCTCTGTATTTGGGAAGGTGCCAGAGATGATCGGGCATTGCGCTTTCCAGAGCATCCACATGTTTTCGGATATGATCCATGTGGGGTTTGAGATCTGTGTAGAAAAATGCCGATTTCTCCTCAAGATCCATGGAATCAGCTTTTTCAAGCAGAGTATCCAGCTCTTTTAGATTTTTGCGGATGTAATAGATATCCGCGGTGAGTTTCTCAAACAGCTCTTTTCTGTCTTCCAGTGCTCCGTCAACCATTTTGATGGTAACGTCATCGGCAAGATCCCTCATGAGCTCGAAACTTCCGGCGATATCACTCTGGTATTCATATGCACTGGGCAAAACCTGTGTATGAACCGATTCTGAAAGAGTCTTCGCTTCAATATCGAGGATTTTCTCATAAATATCGAGCCAGATGTTGTACCTGGCGGTAAGTTCGACTTTTGAAAACACTTTCTGCCGCTCGAACATGTCTACGGCTTTGGGAGTAATGAAAGCATTGAGAGCTTCGGGGGTGGAAGCCACATTGGGCAGTCCGCGTTTTTCGGCTTCCTTGACCCATTCCTCCGAATAGTTGTTGCCTTCGAAAAGAATCGCTTTTGATTCCTTTATGGCACCGGCCAGCACTTTAAGAACAGCGGTGCTGAAATCATTTCCTTTGGATTCGGCTTTGATTCTCTCGGTCAGGGTCTGCATCGAATCGGCGACTACTGTGTTTACCACAGCTATCGGGGTCGAGATGTTCATGGCGCTGCCGAGGGCGCGGAATTCGAATTTCGCACCGGTGAAGGCAAACGGAGAGGTTCTGTTGCGGTCTGTGGTGTCGCGGATGAACTTGGGAAGAAGTCCCACACCCAGATCGATGAAATCCTGTTTTTCGCCCTTTTCGATTTTTCCATTTTCGATCATACTGATGATTTTGGAAAGCTGTTCTCCCAAAAAGACGCTCATGATTGCAGGGGGGGCCTCGTTTGCTCCCAGACGGTGCTCGTTTCCGGCACTTGCCACGGCTGCTCTCAAAATGTCGCTGTGATTGTAGACGGCATGAATGACCGACACCAGAACAGTAAGGAACAGGAGGTTTTCCTCGGGGGTATCTCCGGGGTTGAGCAGGTTGTTGCCCTTGTCATCAGCAAGAGACCAGTTGAGGTGCTTACCGCTTCCGTTTACACCAGCGAATGGTTTTTCGTGAAGCAGGCATACCAGATTATGGCGCAGAGCCACTTTCTTCATGATGTCCATAAGCAGCTGGTTGTGATCGGCAGCTATATTGGATCTTTCGAAAATGGGCGCGAATTCATACTGATGAGGAGCTACTTCATTATGACGAGTGGTCACGGGTATACCGAGCTTGTAGGCTTCGATGGATACATCATTCATGTAGTTGAGAACGCGCTCCTTGATTGATCCGAAGTACTGATCCTCGAGCTGCTGTCCTTTGGGGGAAGATGCGCCGAAGAGGGTACGGCCGGTGAGCATGAGGTCGGAGCGTTTTTTGTAGTAGGCCTGATCGACAAGGAAATACTCCTGTTCGGCTCCGCAGGTGGAATAAACCTGTTTTACATCCTCAAAGCCGAAAAGCTTGAGAAGATCGGTTGCGGCATTGCTGATGGCGGCATCGCTTCTAAGCAGAGGCAGCTTTTTGTCCAGAGCTTCCCCGGTATATGAGATGAAAATGGTGGGGATACAGAGAGTTTTTCCAAGCTCGACCTCTGTGATGAAAGCCGGTGAAGAGGGGTCCCATGCAGTGTATCCTCTGGCCTCGAAAGTGGCTCTTATGCCGCCTGAAGGAAAGGAGGATGCATCGGGCTCACCCTGGATGAGTTTGCTGCCGGTGAATTTTTCCAGTACACAGTGCGGGTTGGCGATATTTATAAAACTGTCATGCTTTTCGGCCGTAAGACCGGTCATTGGCTGGAACCAGTGGGTGTAGGCAGTGGCCCCCTGGGCAACAGCCCAGTCCTTCATGGCGCGGGCGATTTCATCAGCCTGAGCCATGGTGATGATCTCTCCCTCCTCCTGCCATTTCTTGAATGCCTTGAAGGTTTTTTCGGAGATCATCTTCTGCATGGTCAGTTCATTGAATGTGTTGACTCCAAAATAGCTTGAGACCGGAGAAGGAATGTCGACCTTCTCGCATGTGATGGGCTCGATCACCTGTGTTATTTCACTTCGGCTGCTCATAAGAACCTTTCTGAGAAAAGTATGATACGTTGGCTGCCGTCAACTGCGTTTCACCGATGCTCCCCGTTGAACACCGGACCACCCGGCAGATTTCTGCGGGGGAATATATGCAAAGGGCGGGCCAAATATCCGAATCTGCTGATAATGGTTCACAATGACCATTTATGGCGTTTTCAGCATTCAACGACCGGCACATATTTGTGCTAAACTACAATTTTGTACCGCACAATTTTGTACCGGGGACTTTTCCGGTGCAGTAAAAAACCTGAATGCCCCCGTTTTTGAAAGGTAGAACCGAGTCGGTCTTTAGCCCGCTCAGTTTGGAGAAGTTCTTTTCTGAAGTGACAAAAGCAAAACTCCAACCCTGAAAAGAGGATCTGAGGTGAATTCCGAAGCGGGAGATAAGCCCCGCGAGATCTCTCTCCCCCACTCTTTTGCCGTATGGCAGATTGGAAACAAGCAGCCCTGCGGGTGTTGTGGGAGGTCCCAGCTTCAGGGCATCGGCACGATCCACTTTTATGTGTTCAAGAACATTGGCCCTTAAGGCATTGTTTCTTGAAGACTTTACAGCTTCTTCATCAAGATCGCTTGCAGCTATCTTTCTTCCCGGTGCGGATCTGCACATCTTCAGTGCCTCACTGCGGATCTTCTCCCAGCGGTCATTATTGAAAGAGGGCCACAGCTGAAAGGCAAAACTTTCTCTTGTCAGACCCGGAGCATGCCTGAGCGACATCAGTGCCGCCTCGATTGCCACTACTCCAGACCCGCACATCGGATCAAAAATGACCGGGAAATTCTCCCAGCCGGCGATACACAGAAGAGCCGCAGCCGTGGTCTCCCGTATCGGTGCCTGCGCCGTGCTTTTCCTGTAGCCGCGCTTGTAAAGAAAATCTCCGCTCGAGTCGATGCTGACGGAGCAGACATCATTTGAAAACCTAAGGTGAAGTGTAAGGTCGGCGTTTTCGCTCATGCTGGTTTTGACTCCCAGTTTCGCCATCATTGATGAAACTGCATCCGCGACTGTGGATTTGATATTGTCGGTATGATGGAGGCGTGAACTTCTGGATGTGCAGTGAACCGAAAAGCTTTGAGCGAAACCCAGGTACAGTTCCCATCTGATCCTTTTAAGCTTGTTGTAGGCTTCCGGATAGGAGCGGGCGGTGAATGAATCTATTCTCATGAGTACTCTGTTTGCGGTTCTCAGGTGAAGATTGGCTTTGTAGACCAGATCGACTGGTCCGCAAAACTCCACTCCCCCCTTCAACCGGTTTATACTCGTGCACTCCTTGAAGAACCGCACTTCTCTTTCCAGTATCTGTTCGAATCCCGGAGTGACAGTTGCAAGAAAGGTGTGTTCGGTTTTTAAAAAATGACGTTTGAGGCGTCGCTGAAGTCCTCTGGGAGTGAGAAGCCCGTTACTGTTGTTTGCTGGTCTGTTTTCCAATTTGGTACTTTGCTTCTGCTAGAAACAGTTACTTGAAAATGTTTTTGAGGCCCTGTTTCATGTTTCCCAGAACATTCCCGGCGGCTCGTTGATAAATAGCCCCGTCAATCTCGATCTGGGGATATTCAAAAGTTCCTCTTATTCTGCATTTGAATTTGCGTCTTCCTCTGTCTGTTTTTTCAAGAGAGAATTTTACCAGGTTTTTCAGCTCTTCTGAAAATTCAGAACTGAAAAAGCCCTCCATCCGCATATTCATTCTCCCGTCGTGCCTTATCCAGCCATGGGCCTTAAAATCCATGATGTTCCCGATCCCGTCCAAATTGCGAAAGTTGACACAGCCGTTTGCAATCAAGAAATCGGAATTGACTGTTTTAAAGTGCAGGTTGGTAAGTTTGGGTGAAACAAGATTTACTGTTATGGACTTCTGAAGGGGCAAATCGATGGCGTTTGCCTTGCTCACACGCAGACTGCCCTTGCCTTTAAGCGAATCGAGGTGGATTTTGCCGGGCTCAATCGAGGTTTCCAGGTTTACTTTTCCTTTGAGTTCACCCAATGAGAAACCGCTTTGGCTGCAGAACTGTTCAAGTGCAAGTCCATCTACCATCAGTTTTGACGGGAGTAATTCTGATGACAGAAGATCTATGCCGGTCTCACATCTCAGTTTACCGCTGAAAAGATCGCCTTTTCCATCCCGGACAAGCAGCCTGTTTTCCTTTATCGTCAGCCTGGCGCTGAACTTTTCGACTTCAGCCAAAGAAGGAATACTGAATTCCGATACGTTGATTCTCCCTTTGAATGACTTTCCGGATCTGTTTTTTTGCAGTTTCAGAATGAATCCGTCAGCAGAAACACCTTTCCGACTTTTTTCCTGAAAGTTTAAAGAACCACCGTTAACTGACACGCTGCGGAAGGCACCGACACTGCTGAAAGCCTCTGCCAGCTGCATGAACATGTCTGAGGGGTTTTCGTATGCTTTTCTGAAGAGATCACCCTTAAAAGATTCTGCATCATGTACAAGCATTGAAAACGCAGCCGGGATCAGATTGCAGGAGACGTCGATTTTGTAAGCGGAAAAAGTGTATCTTTTTTCTTTATCCAGGTTTTTGACGGTTTTCAGACCAGAAATGCGCACACCCTGCCACAGCTTCACAGTTACTTCTTCAATCTGAATTGAATCGGCACCTGCTCTCTTGATAGTGTCAGCGACCCTGTTTTCAAGAAAAGAGAGGCGGAAGGGAACAAACCCGACCAGAATCAGAATACTGACCAGTAGCAGAACTACAGTCGCCACTCTTTCCGTCTTCACTTTCATACAATTAACATTTCAGTTGATGGTTGATTAAAGTACACTTCAGTATAATTGATTTGAGAGGGGCAAAGGTAGGAAAATCGGCCCGATCAGAGAAAAAGCGGGCCGGTAGAACGGAAGAATTATCCGACCACAAGTAAACTGGAGATATATGAATCCGCAGAGGAGTTTCAGGGACTTTCGCCTACATTGTCCGCAGGGTTAGCTCCCCGGTTTCCCATGAGTTTATCCGGTCCGGATGTAGTGTCTTTGCTTGTCTGATATTCCATTTGAGCATTTACCAGGCCTCCAAGCAGTACCACAAAACTGGAAAGAAGAAACCAGAACAGGAGAATCACCACCGCAGCCACAGAGCCGTACGTTTCATTATAACTGCTGAAATTGGCAACATACAATGAAAAGAGCCATGATCCCAGTATCCACAGAATTGTCGCAATGAACGCACCCCAGTTCACCCATTTCCATTTAGCATTCTCCCTGTTGGGTCCGAAGCGGTATACCGCGGCCAGAGTGAAGAGAAGTAAAAAAATGAGAACCAACCATCTTAAGAATCCCCAAAGGGTATAAGCCCAGTCAGGCAAACCCAAAGCCCCTATCACTGCGGGAAAAACCACAATCAGGGCCATACTGGTGATTACCACGATAATTAGAAACAGGGTAAAGGGAAGAGAGATGGCGTTTTCTTTCAGTATCCCCCTGTCATTTGGTTGATCATATGCTATGCTCAATCCTCTGAAAAGTGCTTTGGTACCTGCGTTTGCACTCCAGAGGCCCAGAACTATGCTCAACACGAGTCCCCAGCTCAGGGTGCCGGATGACTGAGCCGCAATGGCACCGAGCTGCGCCTGGATGAGTTCCCGGGCCTGAGGCGGGAGGAGATCTGATATAATTGTAAGTTGCTGCTGGACCTGTTCCGGGTTGATTATCAGACCGTAAATTGAAATCAGAGCAGCGATGGCGGGAAAAATGGCCAGAAAGGCGAAAAATGCCACCCCCGCCGCAATGATATTGAGGTTTTTTTCGCCCAGTTGTTTTTTGACCCTGACCAGTATATCCTTCCAGCCTGATTTCCCGATTTGCCCTGGTTTTTCGGCCTGGCGCCCTTTTCCCTTTTCGATTTCAGCCATAGTCATCCACCCTCCGTCAAAAAAAACCGGAGCAATCCTCAGACCATCTATAAAAAAGGCCGATTCTTCTTATACAGAACCGGCCTTTTCTCGGCAACTCAAAAGCGAAGGCTAATTCTTATTCAGATTTATAGTTTTTTTTCTTGATGTTTCTTTTGCGAAATTCACTTTCATTTTCCTGATTTTCCCGCCGTCTTTGAATGCGATTTCATAGTCCCCGAAAAAGCCTCTGAACTTCACTTCCCCGTTTTCATCCGAAGAAAGAGTATCTCTTGTGGTCCAGGTATTGTGAATCAGATTATACACGGAATCCGCGGCCGGCTTGGGATTGAAATCAGTATCATAAATCCCTGCTCCCGGGCGCCAGTGCCTGCCATCCCAGAATCCCCACATGTAGAAGCCATGAACTGCCGGGTGAGAAAATGCGGTTCTCATCATTTTGGCGTAATCTGAGGCCATATCTTCAGGAGACAATCCCATAGCCTTAACATCCTGATCAAATTCGGTTACCTTCAGGGGAAGACCCAGTTGGGCCATATAACCAAGCTTTGAGGCGATATCCAGAGGATCTATGCGGCTTGAGAAGTGCGCCTGCACACCAATGCCGTGAACAGGAATTTCTCTTTTAAGCATTCCCTTTATCAGGTCTTTATACGGTTTGGCATCGCCTCCGGATATTATGGAATAGTCGTTTATGTACAGTTTGGCTTCAGGATCCGCGTTATGCGCCCAGACAAAAGCTGAATCCAGAATCTCCCATCCCAAACGGTTGAAAATGGAAGTTTCATGAACCGGCTCGTTCCAGACGTCATATTCGGGGATCTGCCCCTTGTAGCGGGACACATCGCGGGTTATTCGATCCTTTATGGACTTCGCCAGAAATTCATCATCCCCTTGTCGCGCCCAGTGTTTGTTGAAACCGTAATTCTCTGTTCCCCATACCAGCGCATGGCCGCGAATCGGGAAATTATTCTTTTCACTCCACTTGAGATATCGTTTCAGTTCAGTTACATTGGGCTTTCCCTGTACCTTTTCGTGCTCCTCCCATTTGAATGCATTCTCAAACACTCCACAGTTGAAGTGCTTGAGGGCTAGGCTCTGGTACCTGGGATCATCCCCCTTGAACATCGCAAGGCAGGTACCCCACTCGAAATCGTGACGCTTGAGAGTCACCTGGACACTTCCGGAGAACGGTTTTCCGTTTTGGTCTATGATTTTCAGAGAAAAATCATCTTTTCTTATCTGTTCGATACGTTGATCGGCTTTTTGGTACCAGTCTGAGGATACCTCCTTTATATCCAGCTGCCCGATTTCGCGGAAATCCACATCATCAATAAAGTAATCACCTCTGGTATGAGCGCACTGAAAAGCCATCTGGATATCAGAAGTGGTTACAGGGGAAGTGAAAAGCATCTTATACTGTTTCCATTCGGAAGTAACTTTCTCTTTTTTGCCGCTGTAGTATGTCCAGGGCGGAGAGCCTTTTACGAAAACGACCTCAAGTGTTCCTGCATTGTTTTCTCCCCGTGCCCAGTAGGTCAATTCATAAAGAAAATTCTTCTTCACTGGAAAATTTTTCTTCTGAAGCTGCACATGCCAATTTTCTTCTGCAACGTTTTTTATGGTGATCTGAGCACACTTGTTTCCCCCTTTTGGATTTTTTTCTGATAACGTGAACTCGCCGTATTCTCTCTTTAGAGGCCAGAAATTCCAGGAACTCTGAATTTTCTCAAAAGAGCTGCTGAAAATAGTTTTGGAAAGGGTCTGAACAGAATCGCCGGATTCGGCATGAAGGCTGATTGATAAGCCGAGTATGCAGAACAAGGATGACAATTTTGGTTTTAGGCAATGGATCATTCAAAACACTCCTGATTTGTGTCGAGTTTCTAAGACCTTTGTGTCTGCTGTAATTATAGAAATATACACTTCCGGGCAACGTCCGCTACAACAGGAATTCAGAAAAGACAAGTCACATGGAAAGCCCCTGTCAGAAGGGAGTAGTTTTCCGAAGAACCGGGCAGCTCGTCGTAGGATCACAACTGATGATCACGGAATGTATTTTGATCTGAATTGACTTTTTTTTACAAAGCTTCTACCACCGAGAAAATGTTATTTTACACATAAAACCCAAAGGAGAAGGTTACGGTAGAAATCATTCACGACTACACATCGCTTCCGGTACCCCGCAAGCTGATAGAAAAAACTGCCCGTGCGGTTTATAAAGATGAGCACATCCCCACTAAACAACGCACTATACTCGTATTATGCTCAGATTATAAAATCAGGAAGCTCAACAGTCAGTACAGGAAAAAAGACAAGCCTACTGACGTGCTCTCTTTTCCTTTCGGCGACCCGGATCTGCTTGGAGAGATTTACATTTCCCTTCAGAGAGCTCGTGTCCAGTCAAAAAAGTATGGTCTTACCTACGAACAGGAGATCAGACGGCTTTTTGTTCACGGCCTGTTTCATCTGCTGGGACATGATCATCATGAGGAAGCTGAGCGGGAGGCTATGGAGTTCAAGGAACATCGCTACCTGGATTTATCATAGTATTTGATCTGCAAATAATGTATTTTAAAACGTTTTGATCTTTCTAGCACTTACCAGGGGTAACAGAAGATCAGCCGGTTTCAGTAGCAAGGAGAAGTTTCTGCCCCTGTCTGCAATCATCACGTTATCCAATCATTCAAAGGAGGCTTTTTTTTGGAAGGTGACCCTGCTGGTTCCTTTTATATCACAGGACTAATAGTAAGCTTCATTCTCTCCTCTTTCTTTTCAGTTATAAAAATCATATTTTCCTCAGTCGAGAGAAGTAACATAACGGCCGATGACGAGCACCTTCGCTACTACTCATCCAAAATCGAGGATGTGCTTAAGAACAGGCACATGGTAAGCGGAATCGCATCGGTAGGGAAAACGTTCAGCAATGTCGCATTCGCTATATTGTCATTTTCTTACTTTCAGGTGCTCTTTCCCCATGCGGTCTCGCTTCAAACCTGGACTGTTCCATTTCTCTTCTCTTTTATCGTACTAAGCCTTTTTGGTCATTATATTCCACGAGCATTTGCCTTGAGGTTTTACAGAAGCTATTCAGCACCGGGCTATTACGCATACAAACTACTCTCCTGGTTCTTTATACCCTTCGTTTCACTATTCATCTCCATACACGGAGCGCTTTTGAAGCTTCTCAAGTATGATGAAAAGCTGGCATTTCTCTCCGATGAGGAAAAGGCCCGAATAACCGCGCAGGATGAAGGGGAAGCGCTGGATGAAGAGGAACGGGAGATGATTCGAAGTATTTTCGATCTGAGCGAGACGACTGTGGATGAGATCATGGTTCCCCGTATCGATATCAAAGGGCTGGACCTCAATGCTGATATCAAGTCTGTACTCAAAATCATCCGCGAAGAGGGACATTCCCGTATTCCTGTCTACAAGGAAAGCATCGATCAGATCGTGGGTGTCCTTTATGCTAAGGATATAATCTCCTGGCTTTCGCAGAACAGCTTTGAGGACTGGGACCTCTCCTCACTTGTGAAAAAGTGCCACTTCGTCCCTATGGGCAAGAAAATCAACGATCTGATGAAGGAATTCAAGCTTAAGCATCTGCACCTGTCGATCGTCGTGGATGAATACGGCGGGACAGCAGGTATGGTGACCATGGAAGATATCCTGGAAGAGATCGTGGGAGACATCCAGGATGAGTATGACGTGGAAGAGAAGCCTGTGGTGAAAGTGGACAGTAATGTTTATCTCATTGACCCTCATCTGGACCTTCATGACCTCAATGAGGAACTGGACATTAATATCGAAACAGAAGAGGCTGACTACAATACTTTAGGCGGACTCATCTACCATGAATACGGAGATATTCCGCAGGAGAACACTCAGTTCGAGTACAGCGGACTTCGTCTTACTGTGGTTAAAATGGATAACCAGAGGATT
Source organism: Chitinispirillaceae bacterium (assembly GCA_046538945.1). Classification (GTDB taxonomy): domain Bacteria; phylum Fibrobacterota; class Chitinivibrionia; order Chitinivibrionales; family Chitinispirillaceae; genus JAEZKC01. The sequence goes on from JBKHHW010000002.1 coordinate 59,263, forward strand.
GAAAAGGTGAAAGTGGAAGTCCTGCAGCGTCCTGAAGCCCACAAGTCGGAACCGTTTTAAAACAGTATTCCCCCTCCCCTGCCAGACTTAACTTCAGTTATTCCGCTCCGCTTGATAGATTTTAAGCGGAGCGGAACACGTTCAACCAGCGTCTTTGAAAAAACCGAATCAGCTTTCTCTGATCAGTCGGGCTCCGAACATTCCGTCCATATTGTGTTCAAAAGGGGTTATCCGCAGGAAGCCGCTGTTATCAATGAACTTATTTGGTATCACATCGGGTGAGTGATCAAGTCTGAATTGCGGATTTTTGTTCAGAAACCATTCGATCTGCTGTTCATTTTCTTCAGGTTCCAGAGAACATGTTGAGTAGACCAGTATTCCTCCCGGGCCGATCAGATCTGCAGCGCTGCCCAGAAGCTTGCGCTGGACCTGCTGCATCCGGGCAATGCCTTCGGGAGTGCGGATCCAGCGCCCGTCCGGGTGTCGGTGCAGCACGCCGGTGCCGCTGCAGGGGGCATCGAGCAGAACTTTATCGAAACGACCGGCAAAAGGCGGAAACACACCGTCACAGACAATCGGATAAATATTGTCCAGATTCATCAGGTGGGCTGTATTCACCACTTTTTTAAGTCTGGGCATGGAAATATCGCACGCCACAACAGTTCCCTGCTCACCGGCGATTTCCGCCATCAGTGACGTTTTCCCTCCCGGTGCAGAACACATGTCCACTATGTGTTCACCTTTCTGAACATCCACGAGAGCCACAACCCAACCTGATGAGGGTGCCTGGACTGTGCAGTACCCGTGGCGGAGCAGGCGGATGTTTTCCGGGTCCAGAGGTTTTTTCATCTTGTAGTATAGGTTGAGATATCCCCCGGCCTGTTCGCAAATTGTGCGGACGTCGGTTTCGAACTGCTGCCGTGAAATATCTCTCATTTTGCGGCGGAGAAAAATCGGCGGCCGTTCATTGTTGAACGCGAGAAGTTTTTTTGTTTTTGCCAGTCCGTAGTGAGAGAGCCAGCGTTCAATCATCCACCTGGGGTGTGAGAATTCAACAGAAAGCCGCTCATGGAGGTCTTTCTGGGGGTCAGGAAGAGAGATGTTGCGCTTGTTTTTGATGATGTTCCTCAGAACCGCATTCACCACGCCCGAGGCACCGGCAGTCTTCTTGTTGTGCTTGGCGATATTGACCGATTCGTTCACCGCCGCGTGATCAGGAACCCGGTCCATGAACATGATCTGATATACTCCTATTTGCAGAATACGCCTAAGAGTATCCAGTCTCTGATCACCGCTCAGAAACTGGTTAATGCAGAAATCCAGGTAGGTTCTGTTTCTGACAATACCATAAACTAATTCGAAAACGAAACGTCTGTCCCGATGTTCCATTCTCTTGTGATTAAGTGTTTTATCGATAAGCCGCTCAAGGTCTCCCGGGCTTTTGTCGAAATCAGCTAAAATTGTAAGCACTAGCTGTCGTGTGTTCATGAAAGCACAGTTCCTTTATCCAGTTTTGTTCCAAGCAGAAAAGCGCGCACCTCCATGGTTTTACGTCCTTCCGGCTTGACCTCCAGTACGCGAAGAAGCCCCTTCCCGCACTGAACGTCGAAATGATCCTTGTTGACTCTGCAGACAAGTCCCGGGTTTCCGGGCGAACAATCTTCATCCACAGGAACAGCCCACTCTATCCCGAGCCGGGAGTTGTCCAGTAGTGCAAAAGACTTTGGAAAGGGCTTGAACGCGCGGATTTTGTTGAAAATGCACCGAGCGTCCAGATTCCAGTCGATATGAGCCTCTTCGCGTCGAAGCTTCGGGGCCTTTGTCGCCTGCAGAACATTTTGCTCCAGAGGCTGAATGTTCCCCCTCTCCAGTTTCTGCAGCGTATCCTCGATCAGTTCGGCTCCCATCCTGCTTAGCTTTTCGTAGAGTGAGGGTGTCGTTTCCTGAGGATCGATAGGTATTCTTTTCTGAGCAAGAACTTCACCGGTGTCAATCCCCTCATCGATTCTGAACACGGTGATCCCTGTTTCCTTCTCCCCCGCCTCAATAGCTCTCTGAATCGGTGCAGCGCCTCTGAACCGGGGCAACAGGGAGGCGTGAATATTGACTGTTCCCAGAGCGGGTATGCTGAAAACCTCTTTGGGAAGGATGCGGTAGGCCACTACCACGAAAAGATCAGCTTCAAGAGATTTCAGCTGTTCGATAAAGGAGGGATCTTTGAGCTTTTCCGGGGTCAGCACAGGTTGCAGTTTGTGCTGTCGGGCGAATTCGGTGACGGGCGAATCGAACAGCTTGAGCCCTCTGCCCTTCGGTTTGGCGGGTGTGCTCACAACTGCCGCAACGGTATGATTTTTCATGATCTGCTCGAGTGCGGGAATCCCGAATTCGGCAGAACCCATAAATACGATTTTCATGTAGATGACCCGTTTGTGCTGAAAGAAAGGACTACCATATCCAGGCGCCGTATAAAATACGATATGAGAAACCGTGATCCGCGTTTTTTCGACAAAAAAGTGGCCCGGAATTCCTTGAGTGTACCCAGGTAGTGCCTAACTGGATGGTCAGGCGAAGATACGGGCCCTGAATATTTCCTATCTTCCTGGATCACGGATATCATTTCAAGTCAAAACAAACTGATTTGCAATGACTTACAGTTATACTTACAGGATCAGCCACATATATGAAGACATTACAATAATTTGCTTTATCCTCTCCCAGATGCTAATTTCCCAATTCTGAACATCTATTACAACGAAAACAAAATGCAGCTTGGGAGGAATCATGTCTGTATCCTTCACACCAGTCGAAAATCTTGATCTTTTTTGTCGCTCCTGTGATAAAATCAGCCCCGCCCAGCTTGACCGCGGAATTGCCGGAAGCGGAAAGACAGTGGATAGAAACTCAGTTTTTGAATACTGCTGCACTAAATGCTTCAAAACCGCCTGCTATAGCGGCAACGACCTCGTAGAGAAAGTGGAACCAGCTCCCAAAAAAGTGAAGGCCCGCTCCTATTCTCCCAGAGAGCATTTCTATATCGGGGAAACCATTTTCCATAAGAAGTTCGATGAAAAAGGTGTCGTCGTAGGAAAAGACAACAGTTCAACCAGCAAGATTCTGGTTCAGTTCAAGAAAGCAGGGCTGGTGAAGTTGGTGCAGGATTTAGGGTAGAAGAATATTATCCGTTGACCGTTGACCGTTATCAGTTGACCGTTATCAGTTGA
>JBKHHW010000134.1:0-8452 GCA_046538945.1 Chitinispirillaceae bacterium
AAATTGCTTTTGAAACTTTCCAGAACCTTGAAGAGTATCTGACCGTACAGCCTGCTTGACAGTTTTTCAATTATGGACCGGAGGTCGTTTAGGAGCAAGGGAGGGTTGTAGAGAAGAGAATCGCTTGATACTATACTGTCCCAATCAAGAGATGGCAGGGAGCCGTCACAGCGTCTGACTCCGGTTTCTAGCATCGGTTTAAGGAAAAGATTCGCTATGATGCCGTACATGAATGTGGTTGGGTGCACGGCATCCAGACTAAACAGGCCGCCGCATTTGATTTTGCGCTCTTCAGGTGTGGATGAGGCATCGAGCCTAATGTACCTTGTGTCCAGAGTCGGAGTACCGTCCTTAACCAGATAGGAGGTTTTGGGATTGCGTTCCAGAGCCTGGACAGCTTCACGGGGCCATTTGAAGGGGGGCTTTCCCTGATGGCGCCTGAAGGAGACGGCGTTGAGCATTCCGCACAGGTCAATTACATGCCAGCCCTTGTCTGAAGCGACTGTCTCTATGCTGTGATTATAGTAATCTACAAATTCATCGATAAGCACGATATCTTTTCGTTTAAGGCTGGGGTGAAACCAGGGTTTGAACGCGGTGTCCCAGATCCACGGACGGGTGTAGAAGTCGTACCGTCCTCCCGAAAAGCTTTCCGGTGGAGTACCTCTGCTTATGGGGGGGGCGGTGACATAAGGGACAGTGGTAATGAAGATGTTTTTAATGTCCAGGCCGCGAAGTCTGCCTGCCAGGAAATCAAGACATTGCCTGAAATGTGCGGGACGCCAGAGGTTGCATCTGCGTTCGTGCGGATGTCTGTAAAGGTCGTCATCATCAGACAGTTTGATTGACAGCTCAATTATAGCCCCCAGGCAGTTGTTCGCTCCGAGGGAAATGATGAGGTTCTCGATCCCTCCGTCTTCGGCCAGCTCTTTTACCCGGTCAAGTTGGGTGATTCCTTTTTTGATTGAAGCCAGAGTATGATTCGCGGCTCTGTACATAGGTTTTTCCGGCATTTGTCTGAAAAGGAGCCAGTGATCCCGGGGGGAAGCAGTTTCTTTTCTGCAGAGCAGGGAATCCAGACGGTAGCTTTCCTGTATGGTGTAGGAGAGAATTGCCAGATTGTGATGACAGCAGTCCTGGTCTAATAATCTGGATTCCCAGAATTTTTCCACTACATCCAGCTGGTTATTGGTTTCCATGATCATTCTGGCGAAAGAGCCGATGGGAACACCGTTGGGGAATTTGAGGGAAAGCCTGTGCAGAAGGTCTTCTATGTTGAAGGGGAAACCGCCGGTTTTGCCTTCATCGTTGTCGAACTGAGGTTGGCTGAAGGTGTCGTGAGCGCCCAGAGCTCTGGCGATCATGGCTGGATAGGAACGTTCGGTTCGGTACACCGAACCGCTTGTAAATCCCTGTGTGAGTGAGTCGCCTATGGCTACCAGTTTATGCATTGTTGGGTGCGGTCCTGGGTTGCAGTGGTTGATTTGGAGCGCAGATGCCGCGCGATTGCTTTTGAAAGAGTAGCGATCTCGTATGGTTTTTCCAGAACCTCGGATATGCCCACTTTTTTTGCAGCGTAGAGATCATGCTGTTCGCTGTATCCTGTGACAATGATGCCTTTGAGCTCGGGATTTACCCGTCGCAGGTCTGCAAACAGTTCATGGCCGTTCTTTTTGGGCATGATCATGTCCAGAACCGCAAGATCGATTTCGGTGTGATGGGTTTCGAACCACTCGAGTGCTTCGGCGGCTGTGTTGAACGCCGTGACGGAGTAGCCCATATTGCAGAGAACTTCCTTTGTCACAGTCGACACGTCCTTGTCATCATCCACCAGAAGCAGGCTGCCGTTGCCGATTGTGATCTGGTCCATTTCTTCTGATTCGGTGTTGACGGTTTTCCGGTCGGGTTCAGGGAAGAAAAGGGTGAACGTGGTGCCTTCTCCTTTTTCGCTGGTCACTTCTATGCATCCGGAGTGGCTTTTTACACACCCGTAGACATTTGCCAGTCCCAGTCCGGTTCCTTTGCCTTTTTCCTTTGTGGTGAAGAAAGGTTCGAACAGGTGGTCCATGGTTTCGGCATCCATTCCCACCCCGGTGTCTTTTACGGAAACGAAAAAGTACTTGCCCGGTTCGGCGCTGAATTTTCTCAGGAAAATGTCTGTTCCAGTCAGTTCGCGTTGCCCGGCTGTGAAGAACAGGTCACCGCCCTGGGGCATGGCGTCCTTTGCATTGAGTGCGAGATTGAGTACTGCATTCTGGATATGGTTGCTGTCGCCTATGATGATCCACGATTTTTCTATATCGTTATGAATCGTGATATCCTTCTGGATGGAATGGGTTAGAATATCGGCGACTTCGGTGACGGTTGTCTTCAGGTCAACCGGTATGGAGGCGTGAGTACCTTTGCAGGAGAAATTCAGCAGTTTTGAAGTGAGGTCTTTTGCCTTCTGCGCCGCATCCATCAGCTTCTCTGAATAGGAGACCAGAACCGGCTCCTGGGGAAAGCGGTTTTTTATGAGCTGGGGGTATCCGAAAAAGGGCGTCAGCATATTTCTGAGGTCATGAGATATCCCTCCTATCAGTCTTCCGAGGGCTTCCATTTTTCTGGCATGGAAGAGCTCTTCTTCAAGGCTGTTTTTCTGCTCCTGGAAAGCGAGAGCTTGTTTAAGGTTCTTGAGGGCTACCAGTTGTGCTCTTTCCCGGTCTACTTTGATGATTCTTATCCGGTCTGCCTGGGCAATGGAGAACAGCAGTACAGTGATGAGAAAAGTGATGTTGGGAATGAAATAGACAAACCTGGAGAAAGGAATGAGGTTGAATCCGTACATGAAATTATAGATGAGAAGACCGAAAATGGAAATTCCTACCGCTTCGATATAGTAAACAGCCGGCCTGTACTTCTGTTTCAGTGGAGCAATCGAAGCAAAAACCAGTAGCAGTGAGGGAATAATATTTGTCAGTACGAGGATTCTCTCCTTGATTCTGAAATCAAGAAAGGGGGAAATGACGCTCAGAAATATAACGGAAATACACATTCCGAGAATGATTTTGTCGACTTGGGGAACATATTTGCTGGTGGCCAGTATGTTTCGTGAAAAGAGAATCGCGAAAAGAGCGGAGGTGAAGTTGATCATATGAAAGTATTCGATGCCGTTTTTGGTGAATCCGGGGAAAAAGTCCTCGATCAGAAATCCGTACACGGCCGCCATCTGACCTACAGCGAAGGTAAGTACGAAAAGAACATAATAGAGATAGCTTCTGTCGTGCAGTTGAGGAAAGAGAAACAGGTGGTAAAGAGACATGACCAGAAGGGCTCCGAAATAGAGACCCAGAAAAGTTCTCAACAGGGAATCGCTGCGGTGCATGGAATTGTAGGGCTTTATGTACATTGGAAGTATGAGCGGGGTGCTGCTTGAAGCTTTCAAAAAGAAGGTTTGAACCGAGTCCTTTTGGGGGCTTAGCAGAAATGATGGATTGAGGAACTGCAGGGCCCGGTTGGAGCCTTGATTGAGAAAACCCGAAGTGAAACGTTTGTAGCCCTGGGAATCGGGATGGAACAGCTCGATGGTATGAATGCTGGGGACTGCTATTTCCAGTACATAGGGAGTATTGTTGTCGGAGTTGTTTAGGATGTCCATTTTGGCCCAGACAACAGATTTGGTGAAACCGAAAATGGGAGTTTTGAGTTTGGTGTGCTTGAAGACGGAATCTGGCAAATTTCTTACCTGATTCAGTGTCAGCAGGCCTGACGTGTCTTCGAAGAACCGGGTGTAGGGGCAGATTCCCAGTTCTTTTTTTACAGCCGACAGGTTAACGGGTTCAGCTCCGGAGATGCTGAACAGCAGGAAAAGGAAAAGGCAGCTGTAAGAAAAAAGGCCTTTAGTGATCTTTGGTGAAGGGAGATCCATACAGAGCCGTTGTGATTTCAGAGTGTGATGACTATTTAATAGTAATGAAAATAATCCAAACCCCTGTTCAACAAAACAAAAAAGTGCTTTGATTCTTCTTTATCATCTGCAATAAAAAGAAAAAGCCCGGCTTGCAGTTTGCAAGCCGGGCTCTGTGCCCGCAGTGCTAATGGGCTGAATTATCCCAGAATACTGAATGTTCTGATGAACTTATCCCAGGGGGTTTTGACTTTTTCCAAACCTGTCTTCTCCTCCTCTTCTTCCTTCATCGGGTTGAGAATCGAGCTTCCGGCATTCACTCCGGCGGGACTCTTCTGAATGGAGGGTGCCGGGGCTGCCGGGGCTGCCTCGGTCGGGACCACGGCTGTCGTTTCGTCTGCCTTCTCGCCTCTCATAGGATGAGGGTAAGTGTAGGGAGTATAATCTGCTTTCGGGTTGAGGAAGTAGTCCCGGTTTTCCTTTATGTGTTCCCGGACTTTTCCTCTGTCACGCATGAAGGGAGTCACCTCTTCTCCATTCTTCTGGTTGTCCCAGATGTGCAGGTCGTGGATCTGGTCGGGAGCGGGGTATCTCACATTGCTCTGGCGAAAAGAACGGTAGTTTTCAAGTATCAGAGGATGAGTGAAGCTTCCGTTCATTTCGTTGTCAAAGATCACCCCGGTTCCGCCTCTTATGTACATCCCCATGTAGCTGTGGCCTGAGTTGACCTCGTTGCCGTAGATTTCATAAGAGCGGCTTCCCCGGCCGTGGTAGTAGTTACCATGGGCATCTATGGGGTTTGTGTTCTGGTCTCCATCGTTTATGGTATTGTACCGGAACACGTACTTGGAGCCTCTGTTTGAGGCGATAGAATGGGAATTACTGACAGTCTTGTGTGTGAACACATTGTCCTCTACATAGACCGCATCATCGGTTCCCAGCTGTAGGGGCTCGTTCCAGGACTTGTCGTTGTCGCCGTAGACCACGATGTCCGTGGGCCTGTTCTCCAGAAACTCGTTGTTGTCGATGAGGCCTTTGGCACCACCGTAGGTCTGGACAGCCCTGGTTCCGAAATTCCTGAAGGTACTGTTGTCAATCCGGAAGTCGAGGTTGTCGGTGCGCATCTGCACGCCGCCGCCTCTTCTGTTACCGTCAAGAACAATGTTTGTCAGTCTGAAGAAGCCTTCTGAGACGACATTGAAGAACCAGTCGAGTGCGGAAGTCTTGTTTAGAACGGTCCCCTTGTCTCCGGAACCGGAAATGGTGATGTCCTTGTCAATGTTGATGCGCGGGCCCCTCCAGTTGAATTCTCCTTCAGGGATTACCACAGTGGCGTTTTCAGGTGCCTCGTTTATAGCTGCCTGAATGTCCTCTCTGCTACCGCTTTCAGCTTCTACCGTAACCGCGTGTGAAGTAGCCGTACCGAAAAGTATGCATGCAACAGTAACAGATGCCAGAAGGCGTGTCTTCATTGCGAATCCTTTGCTTTTGGTGTAAAAACTACTCATGCGTTCCAGTATTAACTCCTTTGATAAATGAAACATAGTGAACGGATGTGTTCACGTGAAAATATGGAGAAGTTCGTTTTCCGTTTCCGATTATTGAAATTACCTCGAAAAATACGTGAGCTGATGCAATCGGAAAACTGACTACGCCGGTGCACGGAACTTATTTGCGCCGATGAGGAAAGATCGGAGAGTAACGTGATCGATCGCGCGGAGACGCAGATTGGGCAGAAATGAAGCAGGGTAATCACCCTCCGGTTCGGAGTACCCTTCGACTCCGCGGACTACGCTCAGGGTGAGCGGAACGCTGAACGTACTGGAAAGCCCACCCTTCGACTCAAAGATTCGCTCAGGACATGCTTCGACTCCCGCTAAGCAGGACGGGCTTTGGGTAAACGGTAAAACGGTAAACGGTAAACGCCAATGGCATACCCGTTGCTCATCCTTAAAGACACACTTCAAAACCGCGGATATCGGAAATGATGAAAAAGATAATCGCTTTACCAGTTCTTCTTTTCGTTTTCTGCATACGCCTCAGCGCTCAAAACGGCGACTCTCTGCCTGTGTTTACCCTCCGGGAGTGTATCACAAGCGCCTTTGAGAACAGTCCCAGGTCCGAGCTGATCGCCGCCGAGCGACTTCAGGCCCGCACCAATGTGCTTAACACTCTCAGTCCGCTGCTGCCTCTTGTGAGCTTATCCTCCGGCTGGAACCGTTCCGGTCAGGGGGGGACGCTGGTGGAGGTCCCCGGGCAAGCTCCAGTGGTAACCGAAGATGTAACGGCGGATAACTTTCAGACGAATCTCAGTGTCGCCCAGACTCTCCTGGATGCTTCCGCATTCACCCAGATTTCCCAAGTTCCAAATATCCACCGTATGGCGGAAACGATGTCGGAGGAATCCCGGGCAGAGCTGGCGTTTAGCGTTAAGCAGCAGTTCTACAGTCTCGTTCAGCTTCATAGCGCCTACAGGGTGAGCCAGGCCGCGGTGGAGCAGGTCGAGCAGCAGGTCGAGGTGGCCCGCGAGCAGTTCAGACTCGGCTCGATCGCCCGCCCCGAGCTTCTCAGGGTGAAGGTGGCGCTCATCCAGCAGAGAGTCGAGGTGATAAACGCACAGGCGGCATTGGTAAACGGGCGGCGAGCACTGGCAAATCTCATAGGGGTCGATTACCCCGTACAGATCGACACCTCTCTTCAGTTTCCCGACACCTCCGGCGCTCTTCCATCACAGGATTCTCTGCTGAAAATCGTGCTGGAGAAAAATCCCTCCTATCAGCTCTCTCAGCTTTCCCTGGACGTTCAGAAAAGTAACGAACTGGCAACCCGGCTAAGAATACTGCCCTCGGTAAGCGGAACTTTCGCCTACGGATACTCCGCACCTGAATTCGGGGCGGATTGGTCTGACAATGACTTCTGGTCTCTGGGGGTGGATCTGAGCTTCAGCATTTTCGAGCGGCTGAGCAGGTATGCCCAGGTGAGGGAAGCGGCCGCTCAGACCCGGATCTCCCAATCCAATACGGAAATAACCCGAACCAATGTAGTTCAGCAGGTGAACGAATCCTACGCCAATCTGCAGACAGCCCAGCAGACACTTCTGCTTGTTCCCGATCTTCTGGAGCAGGCACGGGAGGAGTTCAGGCTGACCCGGGAACAGTTCAGGCTTGGTGCCGCTTCAGCCCTGGATTTCCTTCAGAGCCAGCTTGTGTATAACGAGGCGCAGCAGCAGGCTGTTCAGATCATCACCAATTACTACGTGGCCCAGGCGCAGATTCAGCAGCTTCTGGGTGAGTGGTAGAAGGAGTGCGATGGTGACCAGACGCCGAAAGAATATTCTGATAATCCTTTTTGTGGGTCTTTCCCTGATTATGGTACTGGCCCTGATAACCGGCCGTGAGCGCAGGCCGGAAGTGCAACTGGCGCAGGTGGTTCTGGGGAATCTGGTTTCCACAGTGAATGCCACGGGCGTGGTGCAGCCGGCCACGGAAGTGCAGATATCCTCATCGGTGTCGGGGAGTGTTCAGGAACTGCCGGTAACGGAAGGGGACACGGTCGATCGGGGGGATCTTTTAATCCAGCTTGAGCAGCAGGAGTACCAGGCGGCTCTTCAGAGAGCGCAGGCGGCTCTGGATGCGGCTCAGTCCGCTTTTGCCCAGAGTAGGGCTCAGTACGAAAGAGCAAGGCGACTCTTTGAACAGGAGCTTGTTGCGGAGCAGGAGTTCGAGGCGGCCAGAGCGCAGTATCTGGCTGACCGGGCGAGAGTGCGGGAGGCTGCGGCGAATGTGCGGCAGGCCCGAAGGCAGCTGGAGGAGACCACTATCACTTCGCCTATTTCAGGAGTTGTCACTCAGCTCAATGTGGAAATAGGGGAGCAGGTCGTCCCCGGCCAGCTCAACGTGCCCGGCACTGTGCTTCTCACCGTGGCAAATCTCTCCCGGATGCAGGTGGAGACGCAGGTGAGCGAATCCGAGGTGGCCCAAATAAGCGTGGGCCAGTCCGCGGTCATTGAAGTGGAGGCTTTTCCCGGCAGAAAGTTTAGTGGTGACGTGGTGGAAGTCGGTTTTTCACCGGATACGCCCGAGGAAGCCGCGGACGGGGCGGTGAACTATTCGGTGAGTATCGGCTTCGAGGATACTGTTCCGGAGCTCAAACCGGGCATGACCGCCTATGCCGATATTGTCACCGCCCGCAGGGACAGTACACTCATGGTGCCGATTCAGGCCGTGGTCACCCGTCCCGCCGAACAGCTTTCCCCCGCGGCTCAGGGGAACTTTCAGCCCGGCACGGAGGTTCAGGCGGTGTTTGTGCACGATAACGGGGTAGCACGGCTGATGCCTGTGGAAACCGGCATAGCGGGCATGGAGTTCATCCAGATTGCATCCGGTTTAAAGAGAGGTCAGGAGGTGATAACCGGACCTTTCGAGGTGCTCCGCGAGTTGCAGACCGGCCAGGGGGTGAGGGAGACGAGGGAATAGGAGACGAGGGAATAGGAGACGAGGGAATAGGAGACGAGGGAATAGGAGACAAGGGAATAGGAGACAAGGGAATAGGAGACAAGGTGAACCT
>JBKHHW010000135.1:0-8418 GCA_046538945.1 Chitinispirillaceae bacterium
CACTTTCCCGTAGGTGGAGAGTCAGGGAGAAATGTGTTTTGTTTTAAAGATCAGCATTCATGCGGACCTGTCACACCGAGAGATGGGAGTTAACATCCCGAATTCAAAAAAACCTTTCCATTTACCCGAACTTTTTCGTAATAGAGCGATTTAGACAGAAATGAGTACATTCTGCTGCAATCATGAGCTATATTGCAGCATCGGAATACAGATAAATTTTGCAAGAAAGCAGATTGATGGAAAAGTTCAAAGCATTGGGGCTTACCGAAAAGACCCTCCGGGCTGTCGACAGCAGGGGATTTGAAGAGCCCACAGAAATTCAGTCCCTGGTAATACCATTTTTACTCAACGATCAAAAAACCGATCTCATCGCCCAGGCCCAGACCGGTACAGGCAAAACTGCCGCATTTGCTCTGCCGCTCATAGAACTGGTGGACCCTTCGGCTAAAGACGTGCAGGCCATAGTTCTTGCACCCACCCGTGAACTTGTGCTTCAGGTTTGTGAGGAGATCAATTCTCTTAAAGGTAACCGCAGTATAGTTGTTGCTCCCATTTACGGTGGTCAGGCCATTGGTCTTCAGCTTTCGAAGCTGAGAAAAGGGGTGACAGTAGTGGTGGGCACCCCCGGACGAGTGATCGATCACATAGAACGCGGTACTCTGAAACTGGATCAGGTACGCTACTGTGTTCTGGACGAGGGTGACGAGATGCTCAATATGGGTTTTGTGGATGAAATTGAAAAAATCCTCTCCAACACTCCAGATACCCGGCGTACGCTGCTCTTTTCAGCCACCATGCCGGACCGGATAAAAAAGCTCGCCAGCAGGTATATGAAGGATGTCGAGCACATCAAAACCAAAACGGCCCTTACCACCGGACTTACAGATCAGATTTATTTCGAAGTTGCTCCTCACGACAGGTTCGAAGCACTCTGCAGAATCGTGGATATGGAGAACGAATTCTACGGCATCGTTTTCTGCAGAATGAAGACCGAAGTGGATGAACTGGTGACCCACCTCATCGACCGGGGATATGCCGCGGATGGGCTCCATGGGGATGTTTCCCAGGCGCAAAGAGAACAGATTCTGGGGAAATTCCGCAGAAAGCAGATCTCGATGCTGGTTGCCACCGATGTTGCGGCCCGTGGAATCGACGTGAACAACCTCACTCACGTCATCAACTACGGACTGCCTCAGGATGCCGAAAGCTACGTTCACCGAATCGGCCGTACGGGCAGGGCGGGAAACCAGGGGACAGCGATCACCTTCATAACACCACGTGAATTCAGCCGTCTGGGATTCATCAAAAGGACTGTGAACGCCTCTATACGCAAAAAAGAGATTCCTGAGGTATCCCAGATTCTGGATCAGAAAATGCAGCGCATTACCGATGAGATACTGAGGGCAGGGGAGAGTGCGTCGGGGACCATGTTCGATGCATGGGCCCAGGAGTTGCTCTCATCGAGCGAAGACACTCACCAGCTCGTGGCATCGATACTGAAGAATTCCTACGGCCGACTGCTTGATAAGAGCAATTACCGTCAGCTCACACCTGTCATCCGCAAGAAGGAACGGCGCTTTGAAACATCTGAAAGACGTGCGGATCAGAAGGGTAAAACCCGGCTCTTTATCGCCATTGGTAAAGATAACAACGCCACCAAAAAGCTGCTGGTTGATTTTATCGTGAATGAAGCGGGAATTGCCCAGCACCTCATCGAAGAGATTGAAATCTACGACAGATTCTCCTTTGTGACAGTTCCGTTCGCTGAAGCGGAAGTGATACTTGCGAAATTCAAAAACCGCAAAGGAAAGCAGTCTGTCATCTCCAAAGCCAAGCCCATGGGCTCGACAGGAAAGTCGGGAAAACGGTTCGGCGGGGAAGGTGCGCGGGGGAGGCTTTCCAAAAAGCGCCGTTGATCAGTAGAAAAGGTCCAAATAGGCATGGAGCGTGGGTTCCCAGGTATATGCTCCATACCTGCCTCTTCTTCCGTACACCAGATCCAGGCATGCGCTTTGCCGTATTACCGGAACCACCAGTCTTGCCCCCGCACCGATTCCGATACCGCTCTGAAACGGTCCCTTAAACAGGAATACATCATAGGGACCCTGGTGAAGTTTTGCGTAGTCTGCAATGAGTGTCCCGTCAATACGGTAGGTGATCTCGTTCACATCGCTGTATACAAGATTGAGCAGAGGTACCGGCAGGGGAGGGGATGTCCAGAGCGGTTTGTGGTATTTGGCCGAAAAAAGAATGGCACTGTTGGCGATGAAAGGCCAGCCCAACGCTTTTCTGTTATAGCCCCGAACTTGTCCCTCGCCTCCGTAAAGAAGTCTGTGGTTGCTTCCCGCATCTGTGTTGCGTGCTACAAGAGACATCCGGATGGAGAGCTTGTCATCAAAGAAAAGCGGAAGGTAGTAACGGAAGTCTGTACTGAACTGCACATAGCGGTTGCTGATACCGCTGTAGAGGTAATTTGTCCGCAGTTCGGTATGCAGAAACCATCCTTTCGCCGGGTCAAACCTGGAAGAACGGAAATCATTCACCATGCTGAGCATACTGTAGGCTTCGTAATAATGAGTCGTATCCATCACGTGAATTTCTGCAGATTCGGAATTTATTCTGATGGAATCAGTTATATTGCGGCGATAGGTCGGTACGATGCTTAAAGACAAGCGGGAACCTTTTCCGATTTTTCTCCCGGCAGTCACTCGGCTGGCCAGATCAAGGTAGTCCATCGGGAGTGCGTCATCGGGAAAGCCGGCTATGTGCACCCCGGAGCTGACATAATAGGGACTCGGCAAGAGCGGTTTGTACCAGGCGAACCCAAGCGACCGGTGATCCCAGAAGCTCAATGATGTGGTGAACTCCTCCAGGCGCCCCCTGAAATTATTAAGAGATGCACTGACCCGTACTCTCCACCAGAAGTCTTTACTTCCGTATTTGTAGGAATAATGCTCGCCTCCGTAATAAAGCGACAGCCGCACCGCCTCTTCAAGAACCACATACACGTAGGCCCCGTCTTCACGCAGACGGTGGAAGATGTTCACACTGTTGTAGAGCTGGGTTCTGAGCAGGTTGTTTCTGGTGATGCGCAGCTGGGCGGTGTCGAGTACGGCTCCGGAATCAAAAGTGAAAAACTGATCGAGTACTTCTGGATGGGTGGTTCTGTTGCCGTAGATCTCCACGGCTTTTATCCGGGCTTCTTCGGCTCTACCGGAAACCTCCGAAGCGTGCAAACCGCAGACCAGTACCGACAAAAGAACGAGGGAGAACGATTGTTTGAAAACCACGATAGAGATCTTTTCCTGAATAAAAAATGAACGGAGAATCTGTAAGCCGGGTTCTGTCTTTCCCGAAATAAATCGAGAGAGGCAGCCATTTATCTGGCCCCGCCTATGCGGGGCATTGAGCGACCCACCCGAGGAGAAATGAAAGCGGACCACCTCCTCCTTCTTGCGAAGGATTCTCCCCCTACTTGGTCTTGCACCGGATAGGGTTTACCTGCTCTCCCACTATCGGGAGACGGTGGGCTCTTACCCCACCCTTTCACATCTCACCCCGTCCCGATAAAGTATAACATTATCGGCAAAGAGCGGACTTCTCTCTGCGGCACTTTCCGTACCCTTGCGGGCCCCCCTGTAACGGGGTATCCTGTCCTGAGGTGCCCGGACTTTCCTCTCCGGTATTTGCCGGAGCGGCTGCCCGATTCTCCGTCCTGTTCAGGAAAAATAATCATTGCCTTTGAAATATTCGACTTCAGGCATGATAAATTGGGTAATCAATTTCACTTTTTCATTACTGTTGGCAACCGTTCAGGCGTATGCTATAATAGTAAGTCAGTTGGTTTTCTCATGTAGTTCAGTTTAGGACGAATCAGCCCGAATACTGGGATCTTTATTATGATAAGTGACTCCGCTAAAATCAGGAATATTCTGTTCAAAGATCTTCAACCCTATATAAACTGCATTGCCGATCCCATGGTAGTCAAAGATATCCAGCACCGGTGGGTGATGGTAAATGATGCATTCTGTTCCTTCACCGGATATCCCAAAGAGAAGTTGCTGGGAAAAACGGATCATGACTTTTTTCCTCTGAACCAGGCGGACTGGTTTCACGCAAGTGACAGGGAAGTATTCGCTAGCGGTGCCGAGGTGGGATCAGAAGAGGTGATCACTGATGCCTCGGGTGTAACCCATACGATTTATACTAAAAAAAGACTGTTTGTCGATCAGGACAAGGAAAAATTCGTTGTCTGTATCATTTTCGACATAACTGAGAGAAAAAAATGGGAAAAAAAGGTTTCCGAGCATAATCTTGAGCTGGAAAAACGGGTCGAGGAGCGGACTGCGGAACTTGCTCTGGCCAACAAACAGCTCAAAGAGGATATTCACTACCGGAAAAATGTCGAAAAAGCCCTACGGTTGAGCGAGTCACGGCTTGAGGCGCTGCTGGAGCTGAATCAGCAGAGGTTTGATTCAGAACATGATATGATCATGTTTGCGGTTGAGGAGGCGGTGAAGCTGACCGAGAGCCGTGTGGGCTATGTAGCCTTCGTTGATGAGGAGAGTGGAACGATTGAACTGTACGAAGGCACTGGACCGGATTATCTCAGCAGTATCACGACAGCATATAAGAAAAAAATGGAAATCAATAATGCCGGATTGTGGGGTGATGCGTGCAGATCCAAAAAGGCAATATTTTGCAATGAGTGCGAAGACAATCCCTTCATGGTCGATTTTTCCAGGACGTTTGTTAAAATTTCCAGACATATGCATGTTCCTATTCTCGATGACGGTAAAGTTGTCATTATGGCCGGTGTGGCCAACAAGGAACACTTTTATGACGAGTCGGATGCCCGCCAGCTTACGCTTCTCATGGACGGGCTTTGGAAAAATCTCCAGAAAAGACGGGCCGAAGAGGCTCTGTACCGTGAAAAGGAGCTTCTGTCGATCACAATGCGAAGCATCGGTGAGGGGATGATTTCTACCGATACTGAAGGTAATATTGTTCTGTTCAATGAAACCGCTGAAAAACTCACCGGCTATGTTGCTCCGGAGGCAATCGGGAAGCCAGTCAGTGAAATCTACTGCATCAGAGACGAACGCTACAAAACCTCTCTTTCCAAATCTGTTTATAAGGTGCTGGCTGGAGAGGAGGATGCCTCCGTTGAATTTCCGGCTGTTCTTGTTTCCAGAACCGGAAGAGAGTACATCGTTAATCACAGTATCGCGAAAATCCGCGATTCGGAAGGAATCGTACTGGGTGCGGTTGTGATTTTTATGGATATCACTGAAAAGAGAAAAATTGAAGAACGGCTAACAAATACCGAGAAACTTAAATCGCTGGGTGTTCTTGCCGGGGGAATCGCTCACGATTTCAACAATCTGCTGACTGGAATTTTCGGGAATATTGAAATCGCCAAGGTCAAAGCCGAAAACGGCCGGGGAAAAGAGGTGGTTTCCACTCTGAAAGATACTCTGGGAGTGCTTGACAGAGCCCGCGGTCTTACTCAACAGCTTCTCACGTTCTCCAAAGGCGGCACACCCGTTGTGTCAACGGCCTCCGTTGAAGATATTCTTCTGAACAGCGCCCGTTTCGTGCTCAGCGGCTCGAAGGTAACCTATTCTGTTCATGCTGATGAAAATCTTAAACTATGCCGGGTGGATCAGAACCAGATAGGACAGGTGTTTGATAACATATTGATCAATGCCAAACAGGCCATGGATTCGGGCGGGACTATAGAAATACGAGCTGAAAACGTGACCGTCACCGATCGGGATTCCTCGGCAATAGAAACGGGTAATTACGTGCGTGTCAGCATTAGCGATCAGGGCCCCGGAATCGCAGGGGATTTCATTCCCCGCATTTTTGATCCGTTCTTTACGACAAAGAGGTCCGGTACAGGCCTGGGACTGGCTATCGCGTATTCGATAATAGTCAAACACAATGGTTATATAGATGTCAAGTCAGCCGAGGGGCAGGGGACCACTTTCCTTATTCACCTTCCAGCTGCCGCCGGTGCCAAAATCAAATGTAGAAAATCTTCAGTCCACGCTTCATCAAAACAGCGTAATGGAAAAATTCTTCTTCTCGATGATGAGGAGTTCATCCGCCGCACGGCGAAGATGATTCTTTCCAGATTCGGCTACGAAGTCACTCTGGCTTCAAGCGGGGAAGAAGTGCTGGATATCTTCAGAAAAACAGGCGGAGATCCCTCTTTTGAACTGCTGATTCTTGATCTTTCCATTGCAGGCGGCATGGGGGGAAGAGAAACTCTTGCAAAGCTTCTTGAAATCAACCCTGAAGTGAAGGCAGTCGCCTCAAGCGGTTACTTCAATGATCCTGTCATGGCATTTCCCGATCGGTACGGGTTCAGGGATGTTCTGCGCAAGCCCTACACCATTTCGGAGCTGGAGCGGGTACTTGAAAGGGTGATTTCTTCATCCTGAGCAGATTTCTTTTCTGCTTTGCCCATGTCATATTTACATGTTAAAACGGAAACGAAATCGTGCGTATCAATTCTTTTCTACTCTGGATGATGAAAAGCTGGAAAAAGCTCTTGAACGCAGGTCGAGGTCCTGGGCTTAGGGAAGAATCGAAATTTTGCGGTGATGTGACCGAAGTCACCTGCCCTTTAGTTTTTCACCTTGGTACACTGCTGTAAAAGGCTCCATTTTTTGGGCCTTCCCCTCTCTCCTGTGCGATAATCTCATCTCCTAAATTAACAACTAAACCACATTTCATCAGACGACCTTATCACATTTTCTTCCGCTCACCAGAGCGGTTTTCCCGCCACCTCTCGTCTTATAACCAGAAGCGCATCAATAGTGCTTGAGGCAGTAATCACAAAAAAAGGAGTGAGGTTATGAGAACGGCTACTATCTTCGCTATCAGCCTGTTGATCCCCGCATCTCTGCTGGCCGGTGTCGGTGTGAGTATCAGTGTTTCTGATGACGATTTCTATTTCTCATTCGAGAGCCATGATGATTACTGCTGTCATGGCAATCACTACGAGAGTATAGAATACAGAGTGGAAGGCGAACCCTGGTTTGAGGATTGCCGCAGTGAGGGGTTTACAAAGGTCAGTTTTGAATATCAGTGGGCGGTCAGGGGGACCAAGCGTGTTCTGGTTTACCGCAAGATCAGATTCAATACTATCAGTCATGCCTGGGCATTCGGTCCATGGTTGGTAGAAAAGCATGTGCACCATCATCATTACCATCCCCCCGCACGCAGCAGCAGATGGAGGAGATACAGAAGGTATGATGGCGGAAAGGTTTCATATTATTACGAATACACACGGCCGCAATACCGTCACAGCAGACATCCCAGAGTATATAGATATGAGTACAGACCTGAGAAAAATAGAAACAGAAGGTATTACCATGGAAGACGTGAACGCAGACATTTCGAATACCACGGCAGCTCATATCAGCGGAAGAACAGCTGTGAACTGAGCAAGTCCCGCAAATATGACAAAAAAGAATACAGAGCTAAAGAGAAGAAACATTATAAAGAATACAAAAAGCCGGTTAAAAGGGGCCGCAAAAAAAACATTCGGCACGAAAATGGAATGACCGTTGTTTCGGGAAGAAGATACATCAGGTAGTTGCTTCTGCTTTCATTATGAAAAGAGGAGAATCATGAAAACGATAAGGAATCTGCTTGCAGCCCTGGTAGCTCTGCTCACCGCAACCGGATGTATGATCGTGGAGGTGCCTTACGAGGATGGGGATGAAGGCGGAGAGTACGTTGAATACTGTTATGTGGATGCCTATGTCGATATCCCTTACGAAGTGAAAGTGCTGATCTGCGATGCCGTTAACGGATATGCCATGCCTCCACTGGGCAGATACGGCAGTGCGATCCATCCTACAGGCTCATATGAGCCCTATAACCTGCCATCGTATGTTATGGGGGATTTTAACGGTGACGGCTACAGTGATTATGCCTATATGTTCTCGAAAGTCACCTGGGCAGAGGGAGACTGGTATCTGAAGACAAAGATGCTTATCGTGGTCAGTACCTGCTATGGTTATGAAGTGGCTTCCGAAATTGTATTGGGGACGGTTGCCGGAAGCTGTGACCGGCCCGTTGAGGAGTACTGGGGAATCCGTCTTCTCAGACGCGGTACTCATACGGTAACTACCTATCAGAACGGTTTTGAAAGAGAGGAGACTATAGAACTTCATGATGAAGGTATATATCTTGCGAGTGTCGATCCGTATGAAAGGTCTGTTTTCTATGTAAGAGGAATGGAGACCTACGAGATGCGCATGGATATGGGAGCTATTGCGAAGAAAAGAAATGGAACCATTGATGAGAGGGCCGACAGATTGATCGATCTGAGGGAATGATTTTAAGGTTATTCTCATTTTCAAAAGGGGAGTTTGCCGGATGACGGGCTCCCCTTTTATC
>JBKHHW010000029.1:0-25767 GCA_046538945.1 Chitinispirillaceae bacterium
TCCCTTTCCGGATACAGTCGAGCCGGTCATGACTCTGGAGTTCAGAGGGTTTGTGCAGGCCTGGGTGTTCAGAGGGAGTGACATCCCCAACCTGTTCGATAAAGGCGAGTAGCGCCGGTTATCTTCTATACTTTTTGAATTACCCCATTTGAATTACCCCATCACATTACTTTCCCAAAACGCACTAATCAGCACTAGATCTCCCCGTAGCTGAAGATGGATGTTAAACATATTTCTTGACACTGGACCGGTTTTTGTTTTATAATTACTGTAATGAATGAAGCAGAACTGAAAAAAATGCTGCCCAGACTGGGGCGTACTCTGAGGCTTCACCGGGAGAAGACCGGGCGCAACCAGGGCGAGATCGCCGTCCAGGCTGGTATTTCAACCAGCATGCTCAGCCAGATAGAACGGGGGGTCGTTTCTCCCTCTATCGATACGCTTGTTCTGGTGTGCCATGCACTGGATCTGGATCTGTCCGAACTGTTCAAGGGCTTGTCGCCCAAGCGCCCTGTCAGCATACACAGGGCCGGGGAGAGGCTCGCCACCAAAAGCGGAGGCGTGCGTTACGAGCAGCTTGTCACCGGCAGAAGCGGAGTGTTCAACGCCGAGCTTTTCCTTCTCGAGGTGGCCGCAGGGTCTTCCTCGACTCTGAGCGACAAGGGGCACGAGGGCATCGAGATGGGGTTTGTTCTCGAGGGGGAAGCTGTCTTGTGCATTGACGGCAGTGATTATAGAGTGAGGCAGGGTGACAGTTTTTCGTTTGAGTCCAGCAGGCCTCACCGGCTTCACAATACCGGCGAGGTGCTTTTCAGGGCAGTGTGGGCCATATCTCCGCCGCATCTGGATTATCTCTCCGGCCAGGGTTGAGTTTTCTTTGCGGAAATTGAAATTGTGACATTATAAACCCAATTAGAGAAAGGGTGGCTTATGGGAAAGACCGTTACTGAGAAGATTTTCGATGCTCATCAGATAGATGAGCCGTTTGAAGGGACGAGAGTGCTTTCGCTCGATGTGGTGATGTGCCATGAGATCACTACGCCCGTGGCCATAGCCGATCTTGAATGGCGGGGAAAAGACCGTGTGTTCGATACCACCAGGGTCAAGGCGGTGATTGATCACGTGACACCTTCGAAAGATTCCAAAAGTGCCACTCAGGCGAAAATTCTCCGGGAGTGGGCGCACCGCCACGGGATAAGGGACTTTTTTGATGTGGGGTATAACGGTGTCTGTCATGCACTGTTTCCGGAAAAGGGATTTATCAGGCCCGGCTACACGGTGATCATGGGAGACAGCCATACCTGCACTCACGGGGCATTCGGCGCTTTTGCCGCCGGTGTGGGTACAACCGATCTGGAGGTGGGCATACTCAAGGGTGTTTGCGCGTTCAGGCCACCTAAGAGCATCAGGGTTGAAATCACCGGAACGATGCCAAAGGGAGTTTTTGCCAAGGATGTCATACTGGATGTGATACGGCAGCTCACGGTGAATGGAGCAACCGATCACGTGATCGAGTTTCGTGGTCCGGTAGTGGATGCCATGACCATGGAGGAGAGGATGACTCTGTGTAATATGGCGATCGAGGCGGGAGGCACATCAGGATTGTGCATGCCTGACAAGGTGACCGCCGAATACCTCTGGCCTTTCATAGCCGCGCAATACAACAACGACATGAACGCCGCGGTGGAGGATTTTGCGAAGTGGCATTCCGATCCGGATGCGGTCTATGCCAAAACTGTCACTGTGGATGTCTCTCAACTCGAACCTGTGGTCACGGTGGGATACAAACCGGATCAGGTGAGAAAAGTCAAGGAGCTTGCCGATAGCAGAATCGATCAGGTCTATCTGGGCAGCTGTACAAATGGTCGGATTTCCGATTTGAGAGTTGCCGCCGCCATTACAAAAGGTAAAAAGCTCGCTCCCGGAGTGCGCGGAATCGTGAGTCCGGCCACACCGGCCATCTTCCGGCAGGCTATGGAGGAGGGTCTTCTCGCCATTTTCATGGATGCTGGGTACTGTGTCGCCAACCCAACCTGCGGAGCATGTTTGGGCATGTCGACCGGAGTTCTTGCGGAGGGCGAAGTGTGCGTATCGACCACCAACCGCAATTTCAACGGGCGTATGGGCAAAGGCGGAATGGTACATCTGGCTTCGCCGGCCAGTGCCGCGGCAAGTGGTATCACCGGTCATCTGACCGATCCCAGAGATTATCTCTGAGGTCAGGGGTGAACGGACAAAAGAGCACATACTTCGACTGCGAGGACGCGTTCAGTATGAGCGGAGGCGGACCGGTCCGCTCACCCTGAGCCCGTCCGCGGGAGTCGAAGGGGGAGCTCATGCTTCGACAAACTCAGCATGAGCGGAACAGACAACGGCGTAACGGTTAACTAATAACGGTAAACGGCTAACGGTAAACGGGAGGTAATATGAAAACATTCGGAGGCCCCGTTCTGTTTTTAGACAGATCGGATATAAATACAGACGAGATCATACCTGCAAAGTATCTTACTGAAGTGAAGAAGGAGGCTCTTAAGCCTTACCTTCTGGAGGACCTCAAGCTTGACGGTTTCGACCCGGCGGGGGAGTGGCGGGGAAAGGCGAGAGTGGTTGTCACCAGGGCTAATTTCGGCTGCGGCTCATCACGCGAGCACGCTCCGTGGGCTCTGGAGGTGAATGACATCACCTGTGTGATCGCTCAGAACTACGCCCGTATTTTCAGACAGAACATGTTCAACGGCGGAATGCTGGCGATAGAGCTTGCGGAGGACACTATCGAGGACCTTTTTTCTCTCAGTGACAAAGGAAATGTGGTCTGCGATGTGGATGTGGAGAAAAAGACGCTGACCTTCTCCTGGGACGGAGGTTCGAAAACCGTGGATTTCACTCTGTCTCAGTTTGATGATGCGCTGGTGAAGGCCGGAGGATGGGTGGAATTCGCCGACGCCAGATACTGATATTCGCTTTTGTATTCAGGGGGCTCAGCATGAAAGTGCGGACCCCTGATTATTACCCTTCCAATTTTCCCTCCCGCTTCGGTCCGCTTCACACTGGAAAAAGGAGCAGGCGTCCGGAGTGCTAGAGGGCAAAAATAACTATGAAATAGAAAAGCAGTACCGCTCCGATGGTCAGAAGACCAAGCAGAAAGGGGTATTTGTACCAGCTCTGCATGTAGACCATGGCCCGACTATGGAGAGTTTTATCCTTTGTAGCCGAGAATATCTTCTTTGTCACCGAGGGTGACACTTCTATATCCTCAAGACTCTGAAAAACTTCCTTGACGTCCCTCATCTCTTCTATGTATTCGCGGCACTTGTGACAGCTCTGCACGTGCTCTTTCACATCCTCTCGGACCTGTTCGCCAAGAGCATACTCTATGAGCTCTTCCTCGGTTGGGTGTTCTGTTACTGTGTAACCCATACAGCCTTCTTTTTCAGTTTTTCTCTGAGCTGCTTGAGGGCTCTGAACGCCTTTATTCTCACATTGTTTTCAGTAAGCTCAAGCATAACCCCTATCTCTTTATAAGTATACCCGTCTCTGAGGTGAAAGTAAAGAATACTTCTCTCGGTTTCGGGCAGGTCATCCATGATTTTCAGGTCAAAAGGTGCTTCTCCGTGATCGTTGGGGTCGTAGTTTTCCTCTCCGTAGGCCTGTCTGAGTCTGGAGAAGCGGCTGCACTTTCTGAAGTGATCGAGGCAGGCGTTGCGGGCCACTCTGTAAAGCCATCTCATCCGCTCCTCAGGAGGAGCGGGAATGGAGTCCACTTTCCAGATCTTGATGAACACCTCCTGCAGAATGTCATCGGCGGCTGATCTGTTCTGAGTAAGCCAGAGTATAAAGGTATACACCCTCTGGGAGTATTGCTCATAGACTCTTTTGAATTCTCGGTTCTGCAATGTCCCGTCTCCTCTGGCCCAAACGTGCCCGAATCCCGATTCAGGAGGAAAGATACTACCCCATGATCTTCATAAGCAAGCCTCTGTTTATAAAACGCTCCCAATTTGCGTTCCGTTACGGCTTTTGCGTGAGAAGGAGTATGAGAGCAGGACCGTTCCGGGTGGCCAAGCCGCTTCTTTTCCGAAGAGGCGGTTTTAGCCGATGGTCCGGATCACATCTCGGGGACAATCGCCAGATCGTTTCGTATATCGGTTACCCCGGGGGTGAACTGAGCGATATTTTGTGCCGTTCTGTAAGCGGGCCACCCCGGCACCGTGCCGCTGAGGGTAACTGCACCTTTTTCCACCTGTACGTCGATCATGTCCACGTCAATATCCACATTGCGGTCGAGGGCGTCTACTATGTTTTCGGCAATGATCTCGTCCAGCAGGTCGTGGGTGGGGACCACAGTGAGCAGGTTGTCGACCACTGCCACCCCCACTACATCGCCGGCGAGGTTTTCCGCCTTTCTCTTTTTCCAGAAGGCGTCTACGGCCCCCTCGAGGCGAACGAGATTGGCGTCCACTTCGATTATTATGTCCTGATCCGCAAGATCGGGGTTCCAGCTGAAAATGCTCCTCACCGCGTTGTGTATCTCTTCAGGCGAAAGCGGCTTGATTTCCTTTGGGGTGATAACCGAAAGCAGGTTGTCCACTCTGGTCACTCCGGGAACCGCATAGGCGTCCGCTTCGGCGGCCTGATGGGCGAGCCGGGAGCCCACCTTGCCGAAAAGCCTTACCGTCCCGTCCACGATTTCCACATTGATGGTGGTCGCGTCCACTCTGTTGTCCCAGAAGAGCTGGTCGATGATGCGTTTTTTCGTTTCCTCACTGCTGTAGATCATGGAGCTGCCCCGCTTCCGCTTTTGCCGTTGTCACTCTTTGGATGTAGAGCCTGTGCTTATACTAGAATGCAAAAAGGAGGCCTAAAGAGGTGGGAATAGCTCAAGGCTGGGATCAGGAAATACAAAAAGCCGGAAAACCCATGACAGGATTCTCCGGCAAAAAGTTGAATGGCCCTGCCAGCTTACTTCTTCTTATGTCTCTGGCTGCGACGGGCTTTTTTTCTTTTATGGCGGTTGATTTTCGCTTTTCTCTTCTTTTTTACGCTCGACATTCGTCGGACATCCTTTCGAATGAAGTCTGTTAACCGGTTTCAAGGAATTCGATAATATGCATCATGCCCGATTTAAAATCAAGAATAGTTTAAGGATTCTGTTTGGCAATTGTTGGGATAACTGCTGCCAGATGAAAAACTTCCATGGAAACACGAGCGATGAGTCATCCGTCTGTAAAAGAATTCCGGACAAATCGATGCAAACGCAACAAATCCCCTTCAAGATCGTACTGTTATACATTATAATATAGTATATTAGAGGGCTATGCATCTAAATCGTCTCAGGCTTCAGAACTTCCGTAACTATGCTGATTTGAAGATGGAATTTCCGCCCCAGGGGGCTTTGTTCGAAGGAGCCAACGGAGCAGGCAAGACAAATCTTCTGGAAAGCATTCACCTCTTGTGTACAGGCCGGTCCCAGCGGGGGGCCTCCAGGGCAACCATGATCAGTCATGATCAGCACAGTTCTTTTGCCGAAGGGGTCTTTTCTCTGAAAGGGGATCAGTCCAGGGCATCCATAGGGTTCAGCAGGGACAAGAAGCTGGTTATGAAGCGGGATGATGTGGCAGTGAATACGTTTTCCGAGTGGTTCGGCGAGCGGCCTGTGGTGTCTTTCGGCACAGATGATCTTGATCTGGTGTACGGCCCGCCTGAAAACCGCAGGCGGTTTCTGGATATGCTGATCTGCCAGATAGACCGTTCGTATCTGGAGGCGCTGGCCAGATACCGCAGAAGCATGCTGTGCCGGAACAGTCTGATGGGCAGAACCGATGATGTGCTTCAGTTTGAAGTGTATGAGGAAGCGATGGCGGAGGCTGCAGTAGAGCTTGTTTTCCGCAGAAAAGAGGTCGCTTCAGAGCTCAAGTCCGTTCTGAGTGATTTTTACCGCCAAATTAGCGAGGGTAGCGAGTTGGCCGATGTGGAGTACGAGCCTAGATGCAAGTGGGATTTAACTGGCAAAAATGAGTGGAAAAATGTATTTTTCCACTTCTTGAATGAGCGCAGAGAGAAAGATGTCGAAATGGGTTTCTCCGCTTCTGGTCCGCATAGAGACGACCTACGCTTCCTTCTCGACCGAAAGCCTGCCAAAACCTTCGGATCGCAGGGTCAGTGCCGCTCATTTGTGCTATCACTGAAACTGGGCTCGGTTCTCCTTACCGAACGGCATAGACAGGATAACATGATTTTTCTCATCGACGATGCCGTTTCAGAGCTTGATTCCGCAAGGACATCACGTGTCTATCCCCTTCTTGAGGGGAAAGGACAGATTTTCATTGCCACTCCCAGGTGTGATGCGCCGCTGGGCAGTGAGGTGCTCAAGTGCTATGTGGACCGGGGAAAGGTGCTTGTGAGATGAAGCGCAAGGAGCCTTTGAAACTGGGCGCCATTCTTCAGTCCATACTTCAGGAGCGCGGATACTCCACTATCTGCAAGGAATACGAGGTTGTCGCCAGGTGGAAGGAGATTGTGGGGGAACGCGTCGGAGCTGTGACAAATTGTACAAGGACCGAAAACGGGATACTCTACGTTAAGGTGGATTCCGCCCCCTGGCGTCAGGAGCTTGCCTATCTCAAGGAGAACCTGATAAGATCCGTTCACAGGGAGACGGGCTGTACCAGCATAAAGGATATAATCTTTTACTGATAACTGTCGTGTCCGAAACACGGGGATGGTTTCGGTATCATCTTCATGTGTGACTTAAATGGCAGTATTTCAAACGGAGCAGTGATATATGAGTGAACAGCAGCAGTATACCGCCGACAGCATTAAAACCCTCAAGGGGCTTGATGCGGTACGCAAAAGACCTGCCATGTACATCGGCAGCACCGGATCTGCCGGACTGCACCATCTTGTCTACGAGGTGGTGGACAATTCTATCGACGAGGCTCTTGCAGGGTACTGCACGGGAGTCGACGTGTTCATTCATCCCGATAACAGCATCACTGTGAGGGATGACGGACGTGGGATTCCGGTAGACTATCATGCCGAGGAGAAGATGTGCGCTCTGCAGCTGGTACTTACCACTCTTCATGCCGGCGGAAAGTTCGACAACTCCTCCTACAAGGTCTCCGGCGGACTTCACGGTGTGGGTGTTTCCTGCGTGAACGCACTTTCCATCTGGCTTAAGGCGGAGGTCTGCAGGGACGGCCAGCAGTATTTCATGGAATTCAACAGAGGGGTTCCTGTAAAGGATCTGCAGACTCTGGGCGCGACCGATAAACGCGGCACCAAAATTACCTTCAAGCCCGATCCCGACATTTTCGAAACAACTGAATACAGTTTCGATATCCTCTCCAAGCGTCTCAGGGAACTTGCTTTTCTCAACAAGGGTGTCAAGATCAACATCACGGATGAGAGAATTGAGGGGAAAAAACACGAGTTCTGTTATCCGGGCGGTCTTGCTTCGTTCATCTCGTTTCTGGATGAAAACAAAACTCCGCTCCACCCGGAGCCGATCTGCTTCTCCCAGACAAAAGAGGGTGTCGAGGTGGAGATAGCCATGCAGTACAACGATTCCTTTAACGAGAACATTTTCTCTTTCGCCAATAACATCAACACGGTTGACGGCGGAACTCATCTCTCGGGTTTCAAAAAGGGTCTGACCCGCTCTGTCAACACCTACATCGAAGCCAACAACCTGCTCAAGAGCAACAACAAGGTGGAGATGAAGGGAGAGGATCTCCGCGAAGGACTCACGGCTGTCATAAGTGTGAAACTCCCTGATCCTCAGTTTGAGGGACAGACCAAGGCCAAGCTGGGCAACTCCCATATCATGAGGATTGTCGAGAGTTCGGTGGTGGACATGCTGGGTACCTTTCTGGAAGAGAATCCGGCGGTCGGAAAGAAGATCGTGGAGAAGTGTATCAGCTCCGCAATCGCCAGAGAGGCGGCGCGAAGAGCCCGTCAGCTCGCCAGAAGAAAAACCGTGATGGACGGAGGTGGCCTGCCGGGCAAGCTTGCCGACTGCCAGGAGCACGATCCGGAGAAATGCGAAATCTTCCTGGTTGAGGGAGACAGTGCGGGTGGAAGTGCGAAGATGGGACGAGACCGTACATTTCAGGCCATTCTTCCCCTGAAGGGTAAGATTCTCAATGTGGAGAAGGCCAGAATCGATAAAATCATCTCTCATGAGGAAATACAGGTGATAGTGCAGGCCTTGGGAACGGGCTTCGGGTCGAGTGAGGACGAGGACGGGTTCAATCTGTCTAAACTGCGCTACAGCAAGATAATAATCATGACTGATGCCGATGTGGACGGTTCACATATCCGTACTCTTCTTCTGACTTTTCTTTTCCGTCATATGCCCGGACTGGTCGAAAACGGCAATGTCTATATCGCCCAGCCTCCTCTTTACAAGATCAAGGCAGGAAGAGAGGAACGTTACGCCTACACCGAAAAAGAGAAGGACAACATCCTCAAAGAATGGGAAGGACGGAGATTGTCACTTCAGCGATACAAGGGTCTTGGTGAAATGAACCCCGATCAGCTTGCCGAAACGACCATGAATCCCGACAGCCGCACTCTTCTTCAGGTGAAGCTTGAAGACGTGGTGGAGGCGGATCGGATCTTTACCGTGCTCATGGGAGAGGAAGTCGAGCCCAGGCGCAGGTTCATAGAGAACAACGCCACCAAGGTTCAGTTCCTGGATGTCTGATCCTGAACGGAAGGTTTTATCAGTAAATGAGTGAAAAGAAGACGGTACTGCTGACAAACGACGATGGTTTCCACGCGCGGGGGATAAAACTGCTTCACGACGTGCTTTGCGCCGACTACAACGTCGTTGTCGTTGCACCTGACAGGGAACAGAGCGGTGTGGGGCACGCTTTCACATTCAATACACCCCTTCATTACCGGGAGGCGCTCGAGGAGGAGCAGCTGCCGGGGTTCCTGGTCAGCGGTTCTCCTGCCGATTGTGTTAAATTCGCGGTGAGTTTCCTTTTGCCGGTCAGGCCGGATATAGTCGTGTCCGGTATGAACATAGGAGAGAACTCCGGCTTGTCCGCCTTTTATTCCGGCACGGTTGCCGCCGCCCGGGAAGGGGCATTCTGGGGCATTCCCAGTTTCGCGTTTTCCGTCTGTACGCAAAGTGCGGAACATGCCGAACAGTACGCCCGTATGGTTCCTTCATATATTCAAAAGATTCTCGGTTCTCAGCGGGCCCCTCTGCCTCAGGATGCCAAGGTCTTCTACAACATCAATTTTCCGCCGTGCGCGCCTTTGGTGTCCAAGGGTCCCAGGGTCACATGGCAGAGCATGGCCTATTTTGACGACCGCTATGAAAAGGTGGAAGTGGAGACGCATCAGACCAAAGAGGGTTATCTGATCTACGGAGAAAAGAAAGACATCGAAGCGTCCAACGCATTCGATTCGCCAGCCTTGATGAATAATTATATCACTATTACCCCCCTTACTTTCGATTCCACCGCTCACGGGGCACTGCCTCATCTGAGATGGCTGGAAGATGGCGAAAGTCAATAAGAGGTAGAGTCACATGAATGAAAATGAAAAAATTCTGTCGGTATTCATCGAAGACGAGATGCAGAAGTCCTATCTCGATTATTCGATGAGCATGATCACCTCCCGGGCACTTCCTGATGTCAGGGACGGACTCAAGCCGGTGCACCGCCGGGTTCTTTTCGGAATGGAAGAGCTTGGTGTGCAGCATAATAAAGCTCCCAAGAAGTGCGCCCGTGTGGTGGGTGATGTGATAGGAAAATACCATCCGCATGGTGACAGTGCCGTATATGATTCTCTTGTGCGCATGGCGCAGAACTTTTCGATGCGGTATCCCATGGTGAACGGGCAGGGGAACTTCGGCTCCATCGACGGTGACCCTCCCGCAGCCATGCGATACACAGAGTGCCGTATGACCGCCCTTGCCGAGGAGATGCTCGCAGATCTTGACAAAGACACCGTGAACTACAGTCCCAACTACGATGACACTCTCAAGGAACCTTCGGTGCTGCCCTCGAAGCTGCCGTTTCTGCTGCTTAACGGCACTACCGGAATCGCGGTGGGAATGGCCACCAACATGGCTCCTCACAACCTGAGGGAAGTCGTGGACGCACTTGTCATGCTGATTGATAATCAGGAGGCCGAGGTTGAGGACATCGTAAAGGTTCTTCCCGGTCCCGACTTCCCTACCGGTGGAATAATCTTCGGCAGAAGCGGAATCCTCGATGCGTACAGAACCGGAAGAGGCAAGGTGATCATCCGGGCTCGGGCGGAAGTGAACAAGCTTCCCAACGATCGTGAAGAGATAGTCATTACCGAGATCCCCTACATGGTGAACAAGTCCACTCTTCTGGAGAAGATGGCGGACCTGGTGAGATCGAAAACGGTGGAGGGTATCTCCTTTATCCGGGATGAATCCGACAGACGCGGTATGAGGATTGTGGTGGGCGTCAAAAAGGATGACTTCGGGGACGTTGTGCTCAACAAGCTCTACAAATACACCCAGATGCAGACCACTTTCGGAATCATAAATCTTGCCCTGGTCGATCTCCAGCCAAAACTACTCAATATTAAAGAGATGATGAATCATTTTCTGGACCATCGCCACACGGTTGTGGTGCGCCGGACAGAATTCGATCTTAAGAAGGCTCGGGAGAGAGCGCATATACTCGAGGGTCTGAGGATAGCTCTTGACCATATCGATGAGATTGTGGCTCTGATCCGTGCTTCGGCTTCTCCTGAGGAAGCTCATCAGAAACTGGTGGAGCGGTTCGGGCTGAGCGATGTCCAGGCCAAGGCGATTCTTGACATGAGACTCCAGCGGCTCACCGGTCTCGAACGGGACAAAATCGAGCAGGAGTATGCCGAACTGATGCGTCTTATCGAGGAGTTGAATGCTATTCTTGCCAGCCGTGAGCGCCGGATGCAGATCATAAAAGACGAGCTTCTCGATCTCAAGGCGCGCTTCGGAGATGAGCGCCGCAGTGAAATCACCGATTCCACCAGCGATGTGGATATAGAGGACATGATCGCCGAAGAGGACATGGTGATAACCATGACTCACGAGGGATATATCAAACGCACTGCGGTGTCGGTTTACAGAGCGCAGGGAAGGGGCGGTAAAGGTGTCAAGGGAATGGAGTCGAAGGAAAATGACTTCATCTCCACCCTGTTTGTGGCTTCGACGCATGCCTATATCCTGTTTTTCACCAATACGGGGCGCTGCTACTGGCTCAAGGTGTATAAAATACCCGAAGCGGGACGGAATTCCAGAGGGAAACCGATTGTGAACCTGCTCGAGCTAAGGCCGGATGAGAAGATCGCCGCGTTTGTTCCCGTGAGGGAGTTTGACGATACTCACTTCATCATTGCTGCAACGCAGCAGGGTGTGATCAACAAGCAGCCGCTTACCTCGTATTCAAATGTCCGTCGGGACGGAATAAACGCGATCAGGCTGGATGAGAATGATTCCCTGATCGAGGTGAGGCTGACCTGCGGTGAGGACGATATCATCATGGGCACCAAGGCCGGTCAGGCTGTGAGGTTCCATGAGAGTGCGGTGAGGGAGCTGGGCCGCAATACCCGGGGTGTGAAGGGTATCACTCTGAGAAACGATGACAAGGTGGTCAGTATGGTGATCGCGAAGCAGGGAGATGATATTTTCACTGTGACTGAAAAGGGTTACGGGAAGAGAACTGCTGTGGAGGATTACCGCAAGACCAATCGCGGCGGAACCGGAATCATCAATATCAAAGTTACTGAAAAGAATCAGACGGTTGTTTCTCTCAAGAGCGTTCAGGGCGGTCAGGATGTGATGCTTATTACCCGCAAGGGAATACTAATCCGTCTTGATGTGGATCGCATATCCACTATCGGCCGCAACACCCAGGGGGTCAGGCTGATCAATCTGGATGAGAGTGACAGCGTGATCGATGTGGCTTTGTGTGACCGCAGTGAGGAAAGCGAGGAGGATACCGACATAGTCGCTCAGGCACCTGTTGAATCGGCACCGGAGGATGGTGAAGGTTCTGAACCCGAAGAGGTGATCGAGGAAGAAGAGAGCCCGGAGGAGAATGAAGAGGCTGGTGATGAGGAGGAATCCGGTAACCAGTCCGAATAAACTTCGGTGATAATTATAAAAAAGAGAGCCCGGGGCGGAAATGCTCCGGGCTCTCTTTTTTTAGTGCTTCCTTCCAAAAAAACATTTGCGTCGGAATTCCTGCCCCTGAATCTTCCGGCAAGAATTTTGCAGTGAACTCACTCTGTGATTCTGTTTCAGCGTTAAACGTCGAGGAGAAGCCATGGCTGTGAGTGGCGTAATGAACCGTAAGTCTTTAGACGCCCCCGAAAACACTATTTCTGAAGACAAGAACAAAAGAAATCGGATGAGGTTCATCAGAAACGGGGCTTTCCTATCGGTATTCTTTTTCACAGTGTTTTTTGGAGGGCTTTACCTGGGACGCCAGAGGATAATTCCTTTTGTCTACACCCGAAGTGAATACATGATAGGCATTTATACCGGAAGTTCTCCTCTTGATCTTAAGCCGGCTTCAGGTGTCAACCCGGTTGTGACTGCTCGGATGGTGACCGATGTCGAAGCGAAGTTTGTCGCCGATCCGTTCATGGTAGAGGAAAACGGTACCTGGTACATGTTTTTTGAAATTCTGGAGGGTACTCAGAACAAGGGTGTAATCGGTCTTGCGACCAGTGCGGACGGTATGAGCTGGGAGTATGACCGGGTGGTGCTGGAGCAGCCCTTTCACCTTTCCTACCCCCATGTCTTCAGGCATGAGGGAGAGATACTCATGATTCCTGAAAGCCATATGAATTATTCAGTCGATGTTTATAAAGCAGAAAGTTTTCCCTATCACTGGGTAAAACAGAAAACGCTTCTGGAGGGAAATTATCTGGATCCCACGGTGTTTCAGTACGGGGGGCACTGGTATATGTTCGCGGCGGACCGCAATGACATGCTGCATCTTTTCTGGGCCGATGAGCTGTTGGGTGAATGGTACTATCACCCCTCCAGCCCTATTATCAGAGGGGACCTGGTACAGGCGAGGCCGGCAGGCAGGGTGGTGGTTAGTGGTGACACTGTGATTCGCTTTGCCCAGAACTGCGAACCTCATTACGGCTGGGATGTCAGAGCCTTTTTTGTGGCTGATTTGTCTCCTGAAACTTACAGTGAGGAGCCTTTTTCCGGCAACCCCGTTCTGAAGGGAACAGGTGCCTTGCATGAATGGAACGGCGTACGCATGCATCACCTTAGTGCAACCCGTACGGAAGAGGGATGGATTGCCGTTGTGGATGGTGTCGGAAGGTGGAGAGAATTTGGTCTGGGCTTATTCGGCCAGGAGTCGAATACCGCACTCGGGCCGACCATCCCCATAAAGTCTCCGTATCTGAAGCGGAGCAAATGAACTGCAGCCGATGGTATTCTGAAAGTTGCGGGATATCACTTTCATAGTAACTGTTCTCACATTCCAAACGCAAGGGTTATCCGATGAAGTCCGATGTAACTGTATGTGTGTGTACATACAAAAGGCCTCAGATGTTAAGAAAGCTTCTGCTTGAGCTCAATAAGCAGAAGACGGACGGCGTCCGGTTTTCCGTGACGGTGGTGGATAATGATCAGGGCAGGTCGGCTGAGCTTATGGTGCGCACCTTGCGCAGAAGTCTGAAATTCAGGATCAGATATGTGTGTGAAGCCCGCAAGAATATAGCCGGTGCAAGAAATGCGGCGGTGCGCAATGCCCAGGGGGAGTATATAGCCTTTATAGATGATGATGAATTTCCCTCCAACAATTGGCTTGAAGACATGCTGGAGACCTGCGATAGGGAGAAAGCGCAGGGGGTTTTGGGGCCTGTTCTTCCCTACTACGATGAGGCATCCCCGGGATGGCTCAGAAAAAGCGGGCTGTGTGACCGCAGGAGATTTCTTTCCGGTACTATTCTCAAAAATACAACTCTTATGCGCACGGGCAACGTTTTGTTCCGCAGGGAACTGTTTTTTCTGCATGGTATGTCTTTTGACGAGAAATACGGTCTGACTGGAGGCGAAGACAGTGACTTTTTCCGCAGAGCTCTCAAAAGGGGGTTCACCTTTGTGTGGTGTGACGAGGCGGGGGTGTATGAGCATGTTCCGCCTGAGCGCAGTACCCGGGGGTATCATCTGAAACGGGCGCTTTTGCGGGGAACGCTCAACGCCAGGCGGATAGGTTTCTTCAGTATGCCCGTGGCCAAGTCAGTCGCAGCTGTGCTTTTATACATACCGGCTCTGCCGGTGCTTTTTCTGCTCGGGCACGGTATTTTCATGAGGTATCTGGTGAGGACCTTTGATCATCTGGGGCGGCTTTTGGGAATTTCGGGAATAGAACTGGTGAGGGACCGGTCATTTCAGGGATGATCTTTTAAAAATCGGAGAGGATTGTTCATGTGGGAACCTGAATTTGCAAACAGGAAAAGGTGGGCACTGGAAAAGGAGAGGACTGAGGGGTTTGTCAGCCGTGTGAAGCAGGAGGATGTGGAGGCGGTGCAGCTTCTGTACTGGAGGGAGCACTGTCTGGAATGTTCTCCGCCTGATTGCTATCACAGCTGCCATCTCTATGAAAAGCGGCGCGACAAGCGTTGCGTGCGGGTAAAGTACGGAATTTATCCCAATCGCGACATTTCGGGTTTTCTGGGTTTCGGAGCTGACGTGAGGTTCAAGAAATGGGCAAAGCTTGGCTCCAGCCTCTACCCGGCCGTCCTTGCACCCGACCGTCTGAAAAAATTCCAGGATTTCGACCTGCGGACATCGAAAATGGTGAATGGGCTATTCCGCTTCACCAACCCGTTCAATCCTCTTGATTGGTTCAAAGTGAAATTCCACAATCCTCAGCGCCAGCTATTTAAGCTCCACACTATCATCCGTGAAAATCTTCTTCAGAGGATGCCGGTCACTCAGGACAAACAGCCGGACTGCTTTCTCATAGAGTGTTTTTCCTTTGAGAAGGAACCGTTCAATCTGATCATCGAGCACAACAACAATCCCTTCTTCTACAGAGATTCTGTGAGGGTGTGTTACGGTCACAACCTGTTCGAGATTGAGGCGGACCGTTTTTCCAAAGGTGCAATCCCCAAGGGGAGTATCACGGTGTATCCTGAAAACGATCTGGAGGCGAGAGTCGTTTTTACCTGGCTTGATTTCGTTAAGAAAAGGAAGGCGTCTGTAGTGGTCGGTTCACAGGAAAAACCGGCGGAAAAGCCTGCCCAAAAGGTGAAGTGTGTCGCCTGGGATCTGGACAATACCATGTGGAATGGTGTTCTGATAGATAAGGGTAAGGACAATATTACCATTCCCCGGGAGCATCTGGAAATAATCAGAAAGCTTGATGAAAGGGGAATCATTCAGACTGTCGTTTCCAAAAATGATCACTCCGAGGCCTGGAGTGTGATTGAGAGGCACGGTCTTGGCGATTACTTCATCTATCCTGCTATCAACTGGGCTCCCAAAAGTTCCAATCTCAGGCAGATAGCCAGGCGGATCAATATCAACCTGGACACGTTTGCTCTCATCGACGATTCCACTTTCGAGAGGGCTGAGGTGCAGGCCTCACTGCCTCAGGTGCGGCTCTATTCCGAGCGGGAGATTGTCCGTATTCTCGGATACAGCGAGTTTGATGTGCCGGTGACGGAGGCGAGCAGGAATAGACGAAAGAGTTATCTGTTGCAGGTTCAGAGGGAAAAGGTTCAGGAGCAGTACAGTGGTGACTACAAGGCTTTTCTGAAGGATTGTCAGATGCATCTGAGGATTTTTATTCCCCGGCAGCAGAAGCATGTCAAACGCTGTCTTGAGCTGGTGCAGCGTTCCAATCAGCTTAATCTTTCCACCAAAAGGTACACTGAGGAGGAGTTCGGGGAGCTGCTTGGAACAGAGGGGATGTTGTGCCTTGCGCTTCACTGTTCGGACCGGTTCGGGGATTACGGCATTGTCGGATTTGCCAGCGTGGATGAGCGGGGGGAAATTCCCAGGCTGAAGGATTTTGTGATCTCATGCAGAGTGGCTCAGAAAATGGTCGAGCATACATTTATGGAGTGGCTCGGGGCGAAGGAGAAGGGGAAGGGCTTTTCGATGCTTGAGGCATCGCTTATCAGAACCAAGAAAAACGGGCCTTTGGTGAAGGTGTTTGACGAGATGCCTTTCGAGAAAATGGAGGATGGCGGTGAGGCTATCCTCTACCGGCTCGGTTTTGACAAGTTGGGCCGTTTCGACGATGTCATGATGGTTACGGATGAGGAGGAGCAGATTACGGCTTAAATGAAAAGGGGGCAAAAGAGATGTTGGTGATAAATGCTGATGACTGGGGCTCATCCGGCATGATAACTTCCCGAATAGAGGAGTGTGTCAGGGCTGGAGTGGTGGACACGGTCAGTGCCATGGTATTCATGAAGGATTCCGAGAGAGCGAGTCATCTGGCTTCTGCCATGGGGCTTGAGGCGGGGCTGCACATAAACTTCACCACTCCTTTTGACTGCAGACATGCTTCCGACCGTCTTATAGCATCACAGCAGAGAGTCATTTCCTACCTCAAGGGAAGCCGGGTCGCTCAGTTCATCTTCAATCCTCTTTTGAACAGAGATTTCGATTACGTGTTCAAAGCTCAGTACGACGAGTACTACCGGTTGTACAAAGAGGCACCCGCCAGGATGGATGGCCATAACCACATGCATCTGTGTGCCAACATGCTCCTTGGCAACTTCATTCCCCGCAGGATAAAGGTCAGACGGAATAATCATTTTCAGAAGGGTGAGAAGGGTGTCGTGAACCGTACCTACCGTTCTCTTATTGATCTGCTGCTTGAAAGACGTTACATTTGTACAGATTATTTTTTGCACATCCAGCAGTTCGCGGCGGGTGATTCTGAGGAGAGGAAAATGGCTTTGAAAAGACTTGGCGAGCTCTCAATAAAGGCCAATGTGGAACTTCTGATGCATCCTCATCAGCAGCCGGATTACGAGTACGCCATGAGCAGTGATTTCATAGAGGCTGTTTCCAAGATGCCAAGAGGCAGAAAATGTCTCGATGTCCAGGGATCGGCATTCAGCGGGCAGTTGTGAGTTGTGAAGGAGATTGAATGGCGGCATTCATGCATCCTTTACTTTACTAGTGAATCACATTGAGTGTTCGAGAAGCAGTTCTTAATGATGCTCAGGTAGAATTTTTCATGCCGGCATGCGAGGTGGTCCAGTGTGAACTTCTCCGCTACGAATTTCCGGCCAGCCTCCCCCATTCCTCTTCTGAGTGGTTCACTGCGCAGAAGTTTTTTGAGAACGGTTGTAAAGTTATTCAGGTCTTTGTATTTGCACAAATACCCGCTTTCACCATGTATTACGCACTGAGAAATGCCTCCAACATCGTAGGCAACGACGGGGGTTTTCATGGCCTGAGCCTCCAGCAGAACTCTGGCGAAACCTTCGCTTCTGCTGGGGAGTACTACCACGGCACTGCGAGCATACCATTCTCTGAGTTTCTCGGTTTTGCACTGGCCGGCAAACGTGATCTTTTCCTGCAGACCATGTTTTTTGATTTTTTCCTGGAGGCGGGCGGTGATTTCAGGAGAATCATTGCGTCCTGCAAAGACTATGTGTGCCGCGACCCCCTCCTTTTTGAGTCGGGCTGCTGCCTCGATGAGATCTTCATGACCTTTTCCTGAGCAGATTCTGGCAGGAAGGAGAAGTATGGGTTCATCGGGATATGCTGAAGTCAGCACAACATTTTCTCTGTTGTAGAAGTCTGTATTTATGCCGTCGTAGAGGCTTATATACCGTTTCTGCAGATAGCCGGGAACTCCAATGGCAGAAACGCCGGCAACTGCGTTTGCCAGTGTCAACTGCTCTCTTATACACAGATCTGATAATTTGTCATTTGAATAGTGGTTAAGGTAGAAAAAGGGGATGCCTCCGGAGGTTGCCATTTCAATTAAT
Organism: Chitinispirillaceae bacterium; assembly: GCA_046538945.1. GTDB lineage: Bacteria > Fibrobacterota > Chitinivibrionia > Chitinivibrionales > Chitinispirillaceae > JAEZKC01. Next base: position 17,971 of record JBKHHW010000029.1, read on the forward strand.
TCGGCAGTATCGGCTCCCCCCAGGCAGTGCAGGCTTATCAGATTAATGGAGTATCTCGATAGCAGATCATTGAAGAGTCTGCGGGCATCACGGGTTTCGATTCCCAGAGCCTTCTTTCGGTAATGTTTCTTAAACGGCATGAACAGATACTTAAGCCCGGGGTTGTAAAGGATATGATCCCGGATCAGTTTCTTGCTCATTTTGATAAAAGAATTAGTCATGGGTGCAGTTCCTCTCCATTCCAGACTAGGGTGAATGGCCGGAGGGATCGCGATGTGCACCAGTTTTCCTCTGCCCTTTTCATGTATGGTTTCTTTAGGTTTGAGTACCCCGTTTGAGAAATGTACTTGTAGTATGGTCATGTTGTTTCGGTTCAAGAGAGTATTGTTGAGGTCCCGAAGATAAAGCTCGACACCGCCTCCCGAATCGAAAGCGTGAGTGAATCTGAGTATAGTGATTCCATCCAGGTTTGAATCCGAATTGCGGGAAGATTCCATATATTTCCGATCCTTTTTGATATAATGGGTGTTTTGGTAATCATCTCCGGTGTCTTGAATGTCTGAAGATCAAAACAGCGCAAATCCCATTCCCGCCGTTACCGGTTTAATCTGAAAGGGACCGCATTTTGCTGGAGTTATGGAAAAAGAGTTATGAACAACGGGGGGGATTGATGAGACTGTTTCTTTTGATCCTGTGTTTAGGTTCTGTCCTGCAGGGGGCTGAAATCACCGCTTTGAGTGGTTCTGGCGAGCATATTCAAAAAGCCCTGGAGAGGGCGCAGCCGGGAGATACGGTTACAATCCCTTCGGGTACCTACAGGTTCAGGGGCGGAGTGAGTTTCCCTACAGGAGTGTTTCTCAGGGGGGCTGGCCAGGACAAGACAGTTCTGAATTTGACCGGCGAGCATAGATTCGGTTTCATTCTGGATGGAGAAAACGGCTTGAAGGGTCGCATTTCCGGGATGACGATCAGGGGAATTGCTCCAGGGAAGGCTTCCGGGATCAAACTGGTGAATTCATGCCGTGATTTCCGTATCGACCATATCACTTTCACCAGGTGCCATAACGAAGCGGTTGAAGTACACGGTGATGCCAGGGGGGTAGTGGACAACTGCAGTTTCATCGACAACTGGGCCTACGGGGTGGTGGTGTTCGGGAGAGGGGATTTGTCCTGGAAAAACAAGCTCATTTTCGGAACCGAAGAGGCGGTGTTTGTTGAAGATTGCTACTTTGAACAGAGGAATATAAACGGGTTTCAGAGGGGGCATCACATAGCATCCAATAACGGTTCACGGTATGTGTTCAGGTATAACGTGATAAAGGACGGTGATGTGAGGGCTCAAGCCGTAGATGCTCACGGTAACAAGTACTACTGGCCTCGCGGAAGCAGAAGTTTTGAGATCTACGGGAACAACATTCAGGTGGGAAGCCGATGGGTGGGTATGAATATCAGAGGTGGGGACGGGCTGATTTTCAATAACAGGTTTTCCGGCACTTATTCCGTGGCCCATATCCATGTTATGCATGAATGCAGAAAAAATGAGGGCAGTTGTTCCTATCCCTGCATTGATCAAACCAGAGTTCTCCATATCTGGAATAACACCTCGGGATCTGTAAGGGCCAGGATACATATTCGTCATCCGGAGCTGATCAAAGAGAGGCGGGACTGGTTTCACTCTCCGCCGGAAGATTATACTCCTTTTAGGTATCCCCATCCGTTACGAAAAGAGTGATAAACTCTGTAACCGGAAAAATAAAAAAGGAAATACGGAATGTTGGTTGTGGGGGAGTTCTTTGAGAAAGAAAAAGGGTGCCTGGATCCCAGGCACCCTTTCTGACTATTTTTTCAGTAGCGGTTTGGAGACGATAAACGATTCCTTGCCGATTGACAGTTTGTAGATGTAGCTTCCGGCTGCGAAACGGTTGTTCAGGTTACCTTGTGAATCAACTCTCAATTCATGTACACCGGCTACCATTTTTTGTCTGAAGGGAACTGCGAGGGTGCGGCCTTTCATGTCGTGAATAGAAAGGCGTACATCGGCTGCTTCAGGCATGGAATATCGGATTATTCCATTGGACTGGGAAAGAATGCCGGCTTTTTTACCGGTGGAAACGTTTCTGTTGAAAGCTGAAGTGACCGGCATGGTGGTCCCGTAGACTTCGAACTGTCTTAATTGAACCGAGCCGGCCGAGCTGTTGCCTTTGACTACCAGCTTGATGAAACGGGCGGTTTCGGTTAACTCTTTTTCAAACCAGGTGCTTGCGAAGCAGTTTTCATTTTCGATAATCGGATGATAGTCATCAGATTCGTGATTTTTGACATATACGCTGTACTGCCTGCTTACCCAGTTATCGACATCATCACCGTAGAGCCTGATTTTTGAAAGATTGTGAATACGCTTCAGATCATACTCCACCCAGAGGGAGTCGGCTGCACTGGTTCCCGGACTGGCCGCGGTTTCTCCGCTCAGATCACCATCCCAGAGACCTGAAACGGGGTTTCCTGAACTGATGTAGCCGCAGTCATCGATGTAGGTGAATTCATTGGCCAGGTTGACTTCGTCCTCAGCTCTGATCTCGAGAGAAAACTCCTTTGTGGTGCGGTCACCTGAAGTATCGGTGAGCTGCACGGTGAAGGTACTCACTTCTTGGGCTTCAGGAGTGCCGCTGATTGTTCCTGTTGAGCTGAGATTCAGTCCGTTGGGAAGAGAACCTTCGATTATGCTCCAGCTGTAGGGACCTTCACCGCCCTCACCCTCGAGAGCGTACTCGTAAGTGAAACCTTCCACTCCGATAGGCAGGTTTTTTGTAATGACTGCGGGAGGAACGGGGCCGCTGAGCGGGTGAGGGTAGGTGTAGGGGGTGTAATCGGGCATCTTTTCGTGAAAGAAGTCACGTCCGAGCTGGAAGAAGCTTGTGTGTCCGGGTCGGACGGTTACCCCAACCGTATTTCCGTTTCTGACTTTGTTGTCCCATACATAGAGACTGCGTGTCTGATCGGGTGCCGGATAGCTGGTGGAAGTATGTCCGCCGTCGGTGCGGTTAACCAGTAGAATGGGAGTGCTGCCTGTGCCGCCCAGAAAGGTATTGTCGAAAATAACACCGTCTCCGCCTCGGATAAGAATATGGCACCAGGAGTTGCGTACAGTGTTGTCCACCGTGTTTCCGTATATTTCATAGCTCCTGGATCCTCTGGGGCTGCCGTATTCTCTTCCGTGGGCGTCTATGGGATGGAAATTGCTGGCGTTGTCCATTACCGTGTTGTACCTGAAAACATAGCGGGATCCGTCATTGGAAGCGATCGCGTGACGGTTGTTTCTGAAATAGCAGTCTTCGACATACACCGCTTTTTCCGTGCCCAGATCAAGGGGACGGGACCAGGCACCGTCTCTGTCGCCGTAGACAACTACTCCGTAGCCCAGGTTGCCGATGGTGGAGCGGTAGATATCGATGAAGTCGCACTTGCGGATCACTCCGCGGCAGTTGCCTCTGGCATAAACCGCGGAATATCCGAAATGGCTGAAGGCGACTTCGAAGATGTGGAAGTCTTTACTGTTGTTGATTCTTATTCCGTTGTCCTGGATTCTTGAGGAACTGCTTTCGATTCCCACCAGAGAGAAATTTCCGATGGTGGTCCGTTCACTGTTGTTCACAACGAACATGGCGGTGGTGGACGTACCGGACTTTTTGAGAACGGTAGCGGTTTTTCCGGCTCCCAGAAGGGTGATTTCTGAACTGATGGTAATTGTTCCGCTGTAGGTGAACGTTCCGGCGGGGATCATCACTGTATCTCCTGCCGAGGCCTGGTTGATTGCGGACTGAATGGCGTTGGTGCTGCCGCTTGAGGCGTTTATCACCCTTGCCAGTGAATCCGACGGTGAAAAGAGCACGAAAGAACAGATGGCCAGACTGCTTATAAGCAGTGCTTTTTTCTTTTTGGAGAACGCGCGAAAAGCAAAGTCGAGAGACATTTGATACTCCTTTTAAAACTAACTGAAAATGCACATCCAGAAGAACTTGCCTCGAACAGCTATCAACCTGCAAGGCTGCCCTGGGTTCATTCGCTGTAACTGACTGTCATGGACAAAGTTAGAGAGCTCTCGCGATAGCTAGAAAAAGTATACTACGGTGGATCCGGAAATTCCAAAATATTGGCGTTCCGCAGGTTGTTTAAACAGGCATGAAAAAGCTTGTCCGGTGTTGTTAATGGCATTTTAACCGGATAAGCAATTAAATTGAGACTGTTAACATATGATCAGATCTCATACGCACGGGACAACTGTCAGCGATTGCCCAGAAGCTTCGTGCTCACCAGGTGCTCGAAACTCATTCCGTTCATTGCCGCTTCCATCGCCAGGCGGCGGTGTACTTCAGGAAGCACCTTGATTGTGAACTGACCGCTGTAGGTCCGGCTGGAAATCGGCTCCGGAAGCGGCTCTCCATGCATGGCCATGTCCCTGACTATTTCCGTGATCACTTCGCGGATGCCGGCAAGAGCGCTTTCCGGTGTTGGTGCAAGCCATTTGAATTTGGGAAACTCGGCACAGAATCCGACATGCTCCTGATCTCGTTCAGACCAGAGGACGTTAAAGGTATACAGATCAGTTGGAAGTGCTTTCATTTTCTCGACCCTTTGTGTGTTCCTGAAAAACTGCAGTTTGGAGATTCCAATACCGGTCATTATTTAGGATAGTATTAAAAGGATCTGATCATCAATAAGCAAAAAAGAATAAGATGAGGAATGTGATGTGCACCGGGTTGAGGTCTTTTTCATGTGCTTTCCTCGCCCTGTCCGCCCATCCTCTCTGCCACTTCCACCACCAGAGAGTCGAAGTCCTCCACTTGTTCAAGCAGTTCGACTATTCCGGGGACCCGGATGAGTTTGGCGATGTTGGCCAGTGCCTCGAGGTGTTTGGCCGGATCCTGCCCTTCGGGGTCAAGCAGGATGATGACCACGCGGGGAGTGCCGCCTGCAAGGGGAATGTCAAGCGGTCTGTTTGTTACACCCAGAAAGGTGACTGTCTCCGCCACGCTTTTGACATAGGTATGGAGAAGGACCACGTCCTGGATGAGTTCGACCGGTTCGTTCTGACTCATGAGGTAAAGCTCGTCCTCAAGCCTTTGCATTTCTCTTCCCTTTTGATAGTAGCGCCCCAGCAGCTTGTGAATCACCTCTCTGCAGTCGGAAGTGTCAAGGGAGAGCAGGATACGTTCCTCTCTGAAGATGGTGAATATGTGGGATGTGGTTTCGGGACTTCTGAGAGAGAGCCACTTTTCGGTGGGGGAAATGATCGTGGTGAAGGAATTGTCCGGGAATGCGCCGGCTGTCTGCCTGGGCAGTCTGTCAAGCGTGGGCTGCCAGGCGATCTCTCCTTTGCGCACACTCATCAGGAAAAGCCAGTCATCCGGCCTTAGCTGTTCTTTCACCTCACTGAGAACGTTTTTCCATGATTTGTAGGCCACGAAACCCATCTTGACCGAGGGACGGACTCTGCCCATGAGTTCTTCGGTGGCTGTCTGAGTGTCGCAGTCGCAGATGAAAAGTATCGACGCGGCCGCCTGGTTTGCAAGTGTGCGGATTGCCGAGGCGAACTGGCCGAATCCGATTTCCCTCTGGGCAAAGGGCGGCAGAATGACAACCATTCTCGACACTGAATTGATGGGCCGGGTGATGCGGTTTATCATTATCATCTGCCGGCTTCGCTCGATTATGGCATCGATGGAGTGGCCGAATACCCGTGTCTTCAGTCCCGCTTTGCCGTCCCAACCCATAATCACTGTTGATATCCGGTAGTCTTTCATAGATCTCAGTACGCCCGAGAGCACATTTACATCCACGCTGGTGACCGGCATGACCGGCACATTCGCCGCCATGGCTCTTACAACCGTGTGGGCCAGAATCTTCTCCGCCGAGGCGACCTGCGCATCGCTGTCCCCACCCTCCTGCACGACTCTGAGCGGGTATATCGGTTCGTGGGACCCTCTCTCTCTCAGCAGAAATGAGATGTCAAGAAGCTCCTTTGCTCCCTCCCGTGCACCCAGGGGAATCATGATTCGGTTCTGATAGGTGGCCGATGCGACCTCAGCCTGCTCCTCCCTGAGGGCCACTTTGCGGCCGGCCTTGTCGGTGAATATGGACCCCACAACACAGGTTACCGCAATCATGAGAATTGTTCCGGTGATTATGTTTTCAGAAAACAGACCCAGTTCAAACCCGATCAGCACCGCTGCCAGAGTAGCCGCGGCCTGGTTCACGCTCAAGCCGAAAATCAGATGGTTTTCATCTTTGCTGTATTTGAGAATCCTTCCTGTCAATTGAGCGGCGGAATATTTGGAGAGCAGGGCGACTACTGTCATTCCGATGGAAATCACCCACGCTTCACTCCCGGTGAACAGAAGTTCGATATTTACAAGCATCCCCACCGACAAAAGGAAAAAAGGGATGAAGATGGCATCCCCGACAAAACGGATGCGGGTCATGAGCAGGCTTCGTTCGGGGATGAAGGAGTTGAGTGTCAGGCCGGCGAGAAATGCTCCGATGATGGGCTCGAGTCCCGCTACGTGGGCCAGGTACGCCACCAGAAAGGTGAGTGCTATTACAAATACAAATTCCACATCTTCATCCACTTTGAGCGAACGGAAAAACCATTTTGCAAGAAGCGGAACGAAAATCACTACTGCTCCCACGTAAATGGCCATGTAGGTGAAGAGTCGTATCCAGAATGCGGTGCTGATCTCCCCTTGACTTGCCGATGCGATCACTGCCAGGATGAGCAGGGCCAGCGTATCGGTAATGATGGTCCCCCCGATGGTGGTGGTGACGGCGGGTGATTTGGACAGACCCAGCTTGTTCACTATGGAATAGGTCACCAGGGTATGTGAGGAAAACATGCTGGCCAGAAGAATGGCGACCGGAACTGTCATTTCGAAGATGCCCACTCCCATGAGCGTTCCCATGAGCATGGGGACTGTGAAGGTGATGAGCCCGAACACGAGGGTATGATTTTTGTTTCTTCGCACTTGGTTGAGGTCTATCTCCAGGCCTGCCATGAACATTATGAAAAGCAGGCCCACAGTACCCAGAAGCTCCATTGTCTCATCCCGGGCCAGTATGCCGAAACCATAGGGGCCAACGATTATCCCCGCCAGCAACAGACCCACTACTCCGGGGAGGCGAATACGGCGGGCGAGAAGGGGCGCCAGGAGTATGAGCAGCATGGCGCTGGCGAAGATGAGCACCGGATCGTAAAAAGGTAGAGAAGTCAGGGGGGGCCTCGGTTGATGTTGATGTTTTTAATAAATGGTCTCTTTATTTGAAAATAAATAGTGGGGTGAAGGTATCTGATTTTTAGTGCGGACATGCCCCGTCTTCTCAACTAAGCTCTCAAAGGGTATTCTCATTCATCCCCGACTGTTCGGAAACAAGATCCGTTCAGTCTGTCACGGAATTATTGGTGACAGAAGGCCTTTAAGGGTCAAGCAGGTGCATCGAAATGCCGGGGATGTTCTCAAAATGGCAATCGGCGGTGATGATCTGGGCACCGCACTCGCGAGCATGGGCGGCTATCCAGACATCGTTGACGGAAAGCGGTGTGCCGGCCCGTCGGAGTTGATCCTTGATGTCGGCAAAGAACTCCGCGGTATCCAATGTAGTGTGCACGATCTGCACGCCGGGCTTGTCGAGAAAAGCGCCTAACCGTCGGTGGTTTTCCCCTTTCCGATTACCTCCTTTGAACCCGGCCTGCAGTTCTCCAATCATAAAGATGGACAGGCTACCTCATATTTATGCATCGCGCAA
>JBKHHW010000136.1:0-8318 GCA_046538945.1 Chitinispirillaceae bacterium
GTTGCAAGATTCTGGCCCATGAAACCGGTCATATGTTCAGCATGGCCCACTGCACATCTTATCTCTGCTGCATGAACGGATCGAACAATCTGGATGAAATGGATGCATCTCCGATTCACCTCTGTCCGGTATGTCTTGAAAAACTTAAATCGAGTGTAAACTTTAATCTGTCAGAGCGGTACCGGAATTTGGAAACGTACTACAGACTGGAAAACCTGACTGCGCAGGCGGAGTGGGTGAGAAAGAGAATTTCTCACATGAATCGGAAATTAGTCGGCTCATGAATGAAGTATGCTTTGGTTTAGTTCTGGTTTTGCTTGCGAAATATGCGTGAGCAAAATTGATGAGACCTGGGTTTCCACATCACCCTTGATTGTTAGACCCTACGAGACACTTTCATTCCCAGTAAACACCTTTCAAAATAGTAGCGCTTTCGATTGAGCTCTTTTCATGGAAGAAGAGGATATCTTCGAAAAGAAATTCATTCCATACGGAACCGTAATCTTCCGTTCTGCGATGCAGAAAAGTAGTGTAAACAGGAGTCCTCTCTTTGATTCTGAAAAAGTTAAGAGAGCTGAAGAGGCTGTCATGCCCACTCTTTCCTTCTACATGCAAAAATTCATACTCTTTGGTTTTGGGAGGATAGAGCAGAGAACCCTCAGTATCGGTGATTGCAAAATACACCACATCCCAGCTGCTGTATTTGTTGCAGTGAGCGCAGGGAACCGGCAATTTCATAAAGCTCTTTGAATGGCAGGGGCCGCACCTTTATAAAATGTCCGTCGCGATGATGATCGTGCATTTCCGGGTTATAACACTGCCGGTCACCGCATAAGTTTTCCTATCCCGGAATGAATGCATTGAAGCGTTTTCTGTAAACAGGACGATACTCTTCATCAAGAGCGGAAAAGGGGCACTCAATTGGTGCGGTTGCAAAAAAGCCATTTTTGGCTGATTGACCGAAATCAATCCATCGCAAATGTGATAATTCGGGAATGTAGCCAATCTATTAGTTAGCTGATCCTACTTCACAATGGTAACCTTTCCGGAGAATAATCTGCTGCCGGTTCGCACAGTGTAGAAATGAACTCCGGAATTCAGTTGACTGCTCTTCAGATCGTAGCTTCCGATCGAGGCGCTAAAGTTTTCACTTGAAACCAGACGCCCCGCGGCGTCAAATATTCTGAATTCCCTGGGTGTCGAAAAATCAGGACTCAAAATCAAAAATCCGTTTTTAATGGATACATCCCTGAATACTCTGCTTTGTAAACCGTTCTTCTTTACTGCTGTTGTCTGATGCGGAGTGAACCGTATCCAGTCGATCTGATATTCGCACACCACATCCTCCTCCGGCGGCCCCCCGATCCATTTAACTGCCGACCAGGTGTTGAGCTTGATAGCATAAGGCGCAGTGATGGAAATATCACTCTTCTCGTATTCATAGCGGTAAAGCACACTGTCATCCACAAACCATTCAACGTAATCGGGTGTAATTTCAAATCCGTATACATGAAAATCCTCACTGGGATCAAACCACAGGCTTATATCCGGTCGGGTGTCCCAGCTCTCCTTTCCTTCTGCATGCAAGGCGAAGTGTATTTCCCCCTTTGAATCACCGAAGGATTTTGTTAGAAACTCAATATCGATTTCCTGCTTGGTGCCGTCGCTTGTGGAGCCGTTGTCGGCGGTGTTGTCCCAGTCTATGGTGTAGAAAGAATTGAGAACACCGGGAACTTCCGACGGTTTGGCCCGCATTTCCCATCTGCCGTAAAAATATTCATCCCGGGTCTGAATGGCTGAACTGAGATACCCCTCGGTGCTGCTGTTTATGAACTGCATGTGAAGTTTTCCGTTTTCCACAAAGCAGCGCTCTTTTCCGGTCTGACCTCCATGCTCTTCCCAGGTGGCCACAAGCCAGGTGCCGTTGTCCACCGAGCTTTCTTCGAAATCGTCGAAGAATGGTTCGTCGATGTACGTTTCCCCATTGGGGGCCTGTGCGGCGAACGCGGTCAAGACGGCTGTAAAGATGATGGCGTATAATTTTCCACACTTCATATGCAGCTCCTGGAGTTTGGGATATGTAAGGCAAGCAAATTACGGAAGTTCACCTGTTTTAAGTATACAGACTGATTTGTAACGAAATCAACATGGAATGAAAAAAGTGCCGGCTGAAAAACCGGCACTATATATCTGGAAACAGGCTGACTGAGAGTTTGACGATCACCCGAAAAACGGTGAACCGTTTATCCGAAATGTTTCTGCAGAAGATCCAGGTCAAGCTGAGGGTAGACCGGATACTTATCAAGCAGTGCTTTCACCCGTCTCCTGGCCTCATCTGCAGCACTCGCTTCCGTGATGAATTTGGCCTTGCTCTGTTTGCCCGCATTCGGACCTTTATCAATAGTGGTGGGCTTGGTGCTGGAGAGCACCAGTTTGACAATAGCGGCGATCTCCTTCATCTCCTCTTCTCCCATTCCAAGCGTTGTCACCGCGGGAGTACCGATGCGCAGACCGCTTGTGTACCACGGACCGTTGGGGTCGTAGGGCAGCGAGTTGCGGTTGAGGGTTATTCCGCACTCTCTCAATGCGCTTTCCGCCTGACGACCGGTAATGCCGAAGGGGGTGACATCGATAAGGAACAGGTGGTTGTCGGTTCCCCCGGTTGCCACACTCATTCCCTCCTCTATACAGAACCGGGCCAGAGCAGATGAATTCTTAACTATCGAGGAGGCGTATTCTCTGAACGCGGGGCCGTTTGCTTCCGTAAAAGCTACTCCTTTTGCAGCCATCACATGGGCAAGCGGGCCGCCTATCACCAGAGGACACCCTTTGTCCACACTTTCAGCAAACTCCCTGGTGCACAGTACCATTCCGCCCCGGGGGCCTCTGAGTGTCTTGTGAGTGGTGGTGGTCACCACGTGAGCGTGTGCAACCGGGTTGAAATCACCCTGGAACACCCCTCCCGCCACCAAACCTGCAAAGTGAGCCATATCCACCATGAACACCGCTCCCACTTTGTCGGCTATGGCCCGCATGCGTGCGAAATTGATTTTGCGGGGGTAGGCGCTGTAGCCGGCCAGAAGGATGAGAGGCTTGATCTCTTCGGCCATTTTTTCTATTGCATCGTAGTCGAGAAGGCCGGTTTCCTTATTTACCCCGTAGTTGTATGCTTCAAACATCTGAGCCGATACGTTGTAGCGGTAGCCATGAGTGAGGTGTCCCCCTGAGTAGTAGTCCATTCCCAGAAGTCTCTGGTTGCCCAGTTCTGCTCTGAGTTTGTTCCACTCCTCTTTTCCCAGCTTGGAAAGATTGGTTTCCCCGATCTTTTCAAGAGCGGGGTTTTCCACACGGGTGGTGAGAATGGCCCAGTAGGCGATGAGGTTTGCGTCCGCACCGCTGTGAGGCTGCACATAGGCGTGTTCGCTTCCGAAAAGCCTGCATGCCTGTTCCACCGCATAGGATTCGATTTCATCCACGTTGTCGCACCCGGCATAGAACCGGTGATGGGGAAACCCTTCCGCGTACTTGTCTGTAAGCAGATTTCCCATGGCCAGCTGAGTGGCCAGGGAGCAGTAGTTCTCGCTTGCGATGAGTTTGAGGTTGGAACGCTGATCGGCCAGCTCTTTTACAACCGATTTGGCTATGTCCGGAGCCACTTTGGATACCTCGGAGAGGTTTGCCAGATAGGCAACCAGGCCGGTATCGATTTTTTCGGGATCGGTTTGGGAAAGATATGAGCTGAGGATAGAATCGGACATGGAAAGACCTCCCGTTAAGATGTAAGGAAATCTGACACCTGCCCAGGCGCGCGACAGATCCAGCAGAAAACTCCCCGATGGTTGCCCATCTTTATGCGCCAGTCGTATTGAAAGGAGAAAATAGTTCAGGGACGTTTAGGGTTCAATATATCGGGTGGTCAAAGATATCTGCTTTGATTTGATGTGTTCTGATTCAAAATTATATTTGTAATGATATTGGCAAGTTTATCATTCAGAGAGATCCGCCTTGAAGCATTCAATTCCTGTCCTGATACTGATAGCACTGGTATTGTTCTCCGGGTGCAAAAAACAGGCCGTAAGGATTTCCTCTCACAATCCTACAGCGCTGTCTGAGCGGATTGAATATCTTCAGAAGAACAAAAAGATGCTTGAGTCTATAAGCTATGAAATGGAAATGGGTAATGCACAATATGATCAGCCGGTGAACGATGGGGGACCCTCTGAACCTGACAGACCCAAACCGGAGAGAATTGCTTTTCATGATGCCGAAATTACTGCGCGTACCACCGACCCGGAAAATCTGGTTGCTCATGCTGTCAATATTGTGCAGGTTCATGGAGGTTATCTGGAAAGCCGCAATTCGGACAGAATCGTATTGCGGGTGCCTGTAAAGCAATTCAAACAAGTGTTCGATACTCTTCTCAACAGCTTCGAGGTCATTGACTACAGCCAGAGTTCATCAGATATCACGGATGCTTTTTTCGATACGGAAGCACGTATCAGAATTCTCCGGGCCACCATAAAACGCCTTCGTGAAATTCTCGGGGAGACACAAAGTGAGGAGACTCAGATAGAGCTTCTGGCTCAGATCAAATCTCTTTCAGAAGAACTTGAGGAGAAGCTCACAGAACAGAAGGTTCTTAAAAGTAAGGCTCAGTATTCACGCATTGCGGTAGATATGTCTCTACATTCGCCTGATCAGCACGATGTTGCCTCTTCCCCGGTGCCGTCCGGTTTCAGGTGGATAAGAGAACTTGATCCGTTTTCTATTGAACGTAGACACAGTGCCCGGAAATTTGAAATTTCCGTTCCCGATGGTATGGTGAAGGTCGATAGATATGGTTTATGGAACGCCGAAAGTGCAGGCGGAACCAGAATCTGGACTGGAAAACTCAGAAACAGACCTGAGGGCACAACAGACTTCTGGGTGCAGGCTGTAAGACACTGGTGCGCCAAATCCTACTTGTCTGATACGGTTCGGACCTGCGGCGATTTCAAAATCGTCGAGTTCAGGCCTTATCCGGGGCAGCACTTTGTGTATGCTGTTGCTCTCAGGGTTCACAAAAAGCACACGTATGTCGCTGAAATCTACTATCCGACATCGCAACAGTACGGCCGACTCGCGGAAACAGTTTTCGCGGCGCTTGAAAAGGTGGAACTGTAATGCGCAAAACAGCATTTATTGCGATATGCCTGTTCGCGGTGAGGATTTTCGGACAAAATCCGCAGGGTCACTTTACAATCACTGCACAAAGAGTTATTAAAACAGCAGATGTTGTGAGTTTGACAGAAACAATTCTGGATAAAACGGAAGCTGCTGGCGGGTATTTCCTCCTGCAGAACAGAACAATGCTACACCTGAAGCTTCCAGTGGCTAAAGTAGACAGTTTTCTTCATACAATAGATCTTCTGGGTGAAATAATTCTCCAGAGGAGTTATAATCGCATCGATTTGGAAAACGAATTCATAAAGTATTCTTCTAAAGCAAAGGCGAGAAATGCGCTTCTTGTAGATTATATGTCAATGGTTGAAGATGCCGGTGAAAATAATATTATCACCATCAAGACGGCTGTTGTGAATCTGCAGGATGAAATTGAGGGAGTCCGGGGAAAGCTGCTCAAGCTCAAACACCAGACCGAGTTCGCCGATGTGACCATATACTTTCAGCTCCCCGACAGAACCGCTCCGCTTGCCACAGGGACATCGAATTTCCAGTGGCTGAACACAATAAATCTGTCTGACTTGCTTTGGGACTACGCGCAATGAACAGTACTGTCAAATTCATGTTTCTGCTTGCCATTTCGATCCTCTCGAACTGTGCCCCCCCTTACACCGCGGTAAAACCGGACGGATTTGCTGAATATCCGGAGAATCGGGAATTCAGAGCTGTCAGTCCTGAAGGAGTCGTCTATCGGATAAGACATGAAAAAAACAAGCCCTATGCTGAGTTCTCTTTCTGGTGTGAGGCATTCGAAAAGAGAATGGTTGATGCAGGCTATCGATTTATTTCAGATACCGTCGACAATGAAAGCCAACGGGCTGTTTATGAATTCGCTGCACCGGTGGGGCACAAGGATTATGTTTATCTTGTGGGATTGATTCCTATGAAAAAGGAAATCGTTCTCATTGAAGCTGCCGGGGATGCTGTGCAGTTCCAGCAGTACAGGGACGCGGTTTTCAAAGCTATCAATCAGGTTAAGCCCCGGTAAAACACCTTCCTGAACTTCCAAGCCGGTTTACATCAGCCTGGCTGCTCTACGGAGCAAGCCGTTGCTTTACCCAGTTGCGTTTTGGATCAATTCTGTACACAATCCGGTCGTGTAGCCGATCGGGCTGGCCCTGCCAGAATTCAAATAAATTCGGGGTCAGGCGGTAGCCGCCCCAGTATGAGGGGCGAGGGATCGGTTTTCCTGCATACTGTTTTTCCAATTCCTTGGCTCTGGTGTGCAGATCGTCTCTGCTCTGAATGACCGAACTCTGTTGTGATGCCCAGGCCGCAAGCTGACTTCCCCTGGGGCGTGTGCTGAAATAGAGGTCGGATTCTTCTGCGGGGATCGTGCGTATCCGTCCTTCCACCCTTATCTGCCTGAACACTTCCGGCCAGTAGAAAAGAATCGCCGCATTGGGATTCTCCTCGAGTTCATGTCCCTTTCTGCTTCGATAATTGGTGAAAAAGGAAAAGCCTTCAGAGCTGAATTCCTTGAGGAGTACAGTTCTTACATTCGGGATGCCGATTTTTGTGGCCGTAGAGAGCATCATCGCATTGACCTCTTCGGGCTTGAGAACGGAAATTTCTTCGAACCACTGGTGAAAAAGAGAGAAGGGATTCGGGGGAGTGTCCTGTTTTCTCAGAGGACCTCCGAAGTATTCACGTCTCAGATGAGAGAGGTCGGCAGAATTCATAGATTTATCCCGGGTCTTATCTGTTTTCAAAGACATTTAGCATTGAGGGTAATGCAATTTGTCTGCCACCGGGTGTAAGCTGCAGAAATGAAAACGGGACCAGAGCCCGGTCCCGTTATCGCTTTTTTAAAACCGCACGGAAGTGATTATGCGTCCTTATCGGTCACATTCCCCGATTTGTCGACTGTCACCTGCCGCACAGTACCTTCTCTGTCGGTATGAGTCGCCGTGAGGTGAGTCTCCGAAAAGGAGCCGACGAGTGCGGCTGTGGAGTTGTCGAAATGGGTAACGTTCATTTCAAACGTTCCTCCTGAGGGTTCCTGACCATTGGGAACGGGAGGGTCCGCCACAAAACTGAACTGGTAGAGTTTGATTAGACCGTTACGGTTTTCTCTGTCCACATGTATCTCGTGAAGCACGTTGTCGCTTTCGTCTCCGAGATTTTCACCGGGGTTGATCACATACACCACATGGGCGCTTTTTTCAGCATCGGAGGGCGCGGAAACTGTTTTGAAGTGAACATAGGCCAGCTCGTTTGGCGTAATGGTGCTGTCGCCCTGTTCGTCAAGGGCCCAGAACTGCGAGACACGTCCGGAGATGTACTCTTCTCTTCCTGCAATCCTGACCACCTTTTCTGTATTCCCGGTTTTGGAAACTCTCATCACGAGCATTGCATTGTCAAGATGGGGGCGTGAAGGGTCTTTCGAGTTGAATAACTCGACTTCAGTCACTCCGGAACCGTTTTCACTCCAAAGCACATCGTCCTCGTCTGCATCTGTATAGATGGCGTGAGCGATTTTCTGATCATTAAGATACTTCACCCACTTCGCCTCGAGAATCAGATTGTCCTCTTCGAGGTCGAAGCTTTTGTCAGGGCCGCAGCTTACTTTGATTTCTGAAGTCTCCGTTTCGCCGTTTCTGAACCCCGGCCCGTCTCCGGTACGGATGACAGTGAAGGTCAGCTTTGCCGTCCCGTTGTACTGTTCCTCTCCGTTCACTATTCCGTCTCCGTCAGCATCACTGATTACCAACTTCTCCTTTTTGGAGGCATACACGTGCTCACTTCTGGCTTCGATCACGTTGAACAGATCCGGCGCGGTTTCGGTTCTTACGATCAGGGTGTCAAATGTGGTCTTGAGGACTCCCTGCACGGTGCGGGTGACGACCGTCTGCTCGCCCTTTACGCTGACCTTCCATTCCGAAGCGCCGGCCTGGCTTTTGGTAAGCTCCGGGGCGGGCGCCTCAATAGCCATGGGGGGCTGTTCGGAGAGAAGCTGAGTCGCGGTCTGCATGGACCCGAAGAGATTATCCAGATCGCTTGATTCTTCCACCGATGCGAAAGCCATCTGGCTGAGACTTCCTGCATCGGTGGAGCCTTGCGGTTCGGTGGAAACCGGACTGGAGTTGCAGCCGGCA
>JBKHHW010000030.1:0-25629 GCA_046538945.1 Chitinispirillaceae bacterium
TCCATAACCAGCTTGTTGTCTATAAAAAGCCAGACATCATCATCTCCTCTGAAACTGAATGTCAGCCCCGGTTCCATAATGAATTCCCATTTCAGTTCCATTGTGAATGAATAATTATGATCCCCGGTAACGTCGCTGTCCGTGGTCCATTCGTTGCCGAAACCCTGATCATCAAGGGGGAAAAAACTTTTGTTGTCGTAGGTATACACACCATTTCCGGAATGCTCGAAAATCAGCTCTCCGGGGATTACCACGTTTTTGAACGCGGTATCGTGGGTGACTTCCTCCACACCCAAATACTCGACTTCAGTCCCGAACTCATTACTCACCGTTTCCCGGTAACCGGGAGCGGGGTCGTACATAGGTTTGGTGAAATCACCCTGTCCGCCCCCATTGGCCCAATCCCTGAACCAGTACTTTAGATAGTGGTTCAGATACGGATCAGGTCCCACTTGCGGTTTGAACTCATCATCCAAATACTCCGCTACCATCCCGCTGCGAAGACCACCTTCGTGAGGCGCTTCGAACTCAGGATTGCTCCTATCGGAATGGAAATCATAAAACGTGACCGGAACGGTAATATGATCCGGACGACTCTGGGCGTTGAGCCCCGTGCAGAACAGTACTCCCAGGCTGAGAGCCAGTCTGACTTGTGAATTTATTCTCATAACGGTCTCCCCCCATTTATTAATCTGCAAAATCAAATGGGCTGAATCTGAAGGAAAGCAGGAAAAGTCACTTTTACCTAATATTATAATATAAGCGATGCTCGATGCGTTCCTCTACTATGTTTTTTCCAAAAAAAGTGTAACACTCTGTAATGATATAATCATGGTACTTCGAAAGAATGGCTGATCCGAACCGGTTGCGGATTTGGCCCTGAACCAGTTTTTTTACCGACCACGGGAGGCATTTTACTATTTTACCCCTCTGCTTTCTGAAAGGTATTCTGTTAGGAATTGATTAAACAGAACGGATGTGACCCGGATCACACACAGACTGCATCGGAAAATTATATATTTCAGTAGGGGTTTCCCTGGGGAAAGCCGACAGATACGTGGCAGTGGAATTGCAGGATAATACAATCTCCTGTCCAGAACAAGTACAACCGGTTTCATCATACACCACCTGTGCGCCGACAAGGCGCGCCACTCGGAAAGGATAAAGATGTCAACGACATCCCAGCCTCATCCGGAACAGAATGATGCATTCGCTCAAATGCCCGATTTTCCAACATCCCAGAAAAGAAAATCGAATCCCGCCCAAACCGACGCATCGTCAGGGAAAAATCCTGCGCTCTCCACCGGCACAGGGAAGATAAAGACAGGTTCAGGAACCCATGTCTACATTGGAAGAAAGATAACCGATTCCGCCAAGCCCTCCGCCCAATCGAAACTGAAAGAAACCACTACCCTTACCGGCTTTTCCATCGATACAGATTACTCTCATAAAGACGAACAGTACAATCGAAAGGAAACCTCTTTTTCAGACACTTCAATAAACACAGAAAAGAGTGATCTGAAAAAGACGACGATCCGGGAAGCGGAAGCGGTAATAACGGATGAAGAGGCATCGGAGGCTCCGTCACAACCGCCGCAGGTTTCTCCGAGCACCTCCCCGAACAGAGATCGGGGTCAAACGAACAATCTTTCTCTTGACATATCCAGTTCATTTCCACATACGGAAATTCCAAGCGGCAGCGAACAGATCCCGCTGGGCTCCGGTGTCATTACAGGAATTCTGGGAACAGGCGGGATGGCGCGGGTATACAGAATATGGAATGAAAAGCTTGAGGTGTTCCGGGCTGTCAAAATACTGCTCAATACTAACCAGAGGTCAACCTGGACCCGGTTTGAAACTGAAGTCAAAATCTCGGCCAAGCTGCACCACCCCAACATAATTGACATACACACTGTAGGGGAGTGGCGCGGGATCCCCTACCTGGAAATGGAAATTGTCGAAGGGGAGACCCTGGGAGCCCTGATCGACCGTCACAAGGCGCTTCCCGCCCCGGTATGCTCCGCAGTGGCGATACAGATCACCAGAGCTCTGGCCTATGCTCATTCCCAGGAGATTCTCATTTACGGGAAAAAATACAAGGGAATCATTCACCGAGATCTCAAACCCTCAAACGTGATGATCCGCAATGACGGAACTGTCAAACTTATGGATTTCGGGGTGGCCAGACCTGTCGAAACAGGCCTTCACACAATCGACACGGAAAGCATCGTAGGGACCATTCACTATTTCTCTCCGGAACAGATCAACGGCTATCCGATCGACACGCTTTCAGACATCTATTCTTTCGGTGCAGTGCTTTACGAAATGCTGTGCGGATCCAACCCCTTCCCCCAGACATCAATGGTCAGTCTCATTCGGGCAAAAGAGAAGAATTCGTTCAGAAGGCTTGAAGACAATCCAAGACCGATTGATTCCAGAATGGCTGCGGTAGCCCAGGTCTGCCTGCGTACGGATAAAAAGGGCAGATTCCAGAGTGCGGTCCAGCTCCAGAAACACCTTGAGGAGATACATTCGTCCTTTTGTCTGGGAAGCCCTGAAGAGGTTATGCGGCTGTATTTTCAGAATCCGCAGGCATTGCAGAATTCTTCAGAGGAGGAGACACGGCAGACGACAGTTCCAAAGCCTGAAACTCTCGATGTGGTCCCGGCGGCAACAGATCTCCAAGCAAACGAATCGAACAGTGAAATCGCGTCCGCATCACTCGGAGAAGAACAGGATGAGAAGAATGCATCTCTGAGAAAAAGTCACAAGGTCACTATCATCATAACAGTTCTGGCTTCACTGCTTGTCATTTTGGGAATAATTCTATTCGCAGCCAGAACTTCCGACCAGCCATCACAAGCGGAAAGCCAAAGAAGCGTAATGTGCGTCATCGGACAAAAAGCAGGATATTCAACGGGAGGATCAGTTAAATGGTAATCGGAAAGAAGCTTAAAGAACTGCCGGTGAGTGTGGGAGTGGACGGAGAGAAGTGTGTCAACTGCCACGCCTGCATCAGCGCCTGTCCGGTCAAATACTGCAACGACGGAAGCGGTGATTTCGTCAGCGTAAACCCTTTTATGTGCATCGGGTGCGGAAACTGCATTACCCACTGCACTCACGGAGCACGGTTCTGGGTTGATGATTTTGACGCGCTGCTCGAGGATCTGGCAAACGGGCAGAAGATCATTGCCATCGTGGCACCATCCGCCGCCTCAAGCTTTCCCTCCCAATTTCTCAATCTGAACGGCTGGCTCAAAGATTTGGGAGTGGAGGCGGTTTTCGATGTGAGTTTCGGTGCGGAACTGACTGTGAAATCATATATCGAATACATAAACAGCACCAAAGCCAAAACGTTGATTTCCCAGCCCTGCCCTGCCATTGTCACCTATATCGAGATGTATCTGCCCGAGCTTATCCCCTATCTTGCGCCCGTGGACAGCCCGATGCTGCATACGATGAAAATGATCAGAAAATACTATCCTCAGTTTGCGGAATACAGAATCGCGGCCATTTCGCCCTGCCTTGCAAAGAAGAGGGAATTTCATGAAACGGGACTGGGAGAGTACAATGTCGGCTTCAAGTCCGTGCAGAACTATTTGTCCCGGAGTGGCACAGATCTTAATTCCTATCCTGAAGAACCGTATATGAATCCGCCGGCAGAACGGGCGGTAGGGTTTTCAAGTCCGGGCGGACTGCTCAAGACAGCCGAAAGATGGGTGCCCGGCATTTCCGAATCCTCCCGAAAAATCGAGGGACCGGAAATAATCTACAACTACCTCGACAAACTGCTTGAATCCATCGATTCCGGAACGGCCCCGGCACTTATCGACTGTCTCAACTGCACCCACGGCTGCAACGGCGGTCCACTCACGATCACCGAAGAACGGGCCCTTGACGATATCGAAAAGGCCATTGCGTCGCGTCAGCACCGGGCGGTTGCGTCCTTTGTTGGTTCCGAAGACGGGGAGCAGTCTAAAAATGCGGATCCGCAGAAAATAAATGAGGTTCTTGAAGAATTCTGGCAAGAGGGTGATTACAACCGCAGGTACAGAGATCTCAGTATCAACAATCGCATCATAGTCCCCTCCGATGAAGAACTAAAAAAGATCTACAAAATGATGCGCAAGACAAGTGAAAGTGATTTCTACAACTGCAGTTCCTGCGGCTACGGAACGTGCCAGAACATGGCCATTGCCATCTACAACGGGCTTAATCGTCCTGAGAACTGCCACTTCTATCTGGCAGAAGAGGCGAGGATGAAAACCGCCGCTGTTTCCGAAAACGAAAAGCGGCTGAGAACCATTCTTTCAACCACCAGTGCAGGATTCTGTCTGGCAGACGCGGATTTCAAAATGATAGTGGTGAACAACTCATTCTGCAGAATTTTTGGCATGCAGCGCGAGAAGCTCATCGGTTCGACCATTCTCAAAAAGCAGCTGGAGCGGTGTTCCACCGGCAACGGGATGAATTCTGAAATACGCGTATGCAGCCCAGAGGGTGTAATTAGTTATTATCAGATAATCGCGAATCCCTATTTTGACGAAAACAAGGATCTGGTGGGATATTTCGCTCTGATAGTGGATATCAGTAAGTACCGCAAGGAGACAAATACCGGACCTGCTCAGGCCCGGGCGAGTTAAACCATGCTCAGGCTCATCTGTAGATAAAAATCCCGGGATGAATCATCTCGGGATTTTTATCTTGAATTTCTGCCTGCCGGCTCTGCAGTTTTTTTCATGTTTTAGTTCCCATTAATGATAAAGGGATGAGAAAAGATCTGCTGTCTGATTAATTAGAACAGAGCCAGTGGATCCAACTTAATGCGAGTATACAACACGACCTTAACGGTTGAGCTATAACGAACCATTTCTGCTGACTGCCATCGAAAATGAGGTTAACAGAAAAACTGATTCACTTGGCACACAAATGGCAGGCCAGCAGATTAGAGCTGTTTGGAATATTCAACTCAGGGGATGCATCAGTTGTATATCAATGTACCTTTTGTAGAAATCCGATCAAAAAGATCAACGTGAATGGAATTTCTGAATGACCGAACCCAAAAAGCCTCTGGTTCTCCGAATACTGCGGATCCTTTGGATTTCTATTAAAACGCTGTTCATAACCTATGCCGTTGCCTTCTCGCTCACAATGACGGCACTTTTCATTATCGGGTACATCTATGTCATGAACCCGATCAACGAAGTCAAACGCCTTAAGGCCGAAAACCCACAGGAAACCGCATTCATGGTTCAGCACAGGAAAAAACTTTCAGAAAGGGAAGAAAACGACAGTCTTGTGCACGAGTTCATTCCCCTGAATTCCATATCAAAGATTCTGGTAGAAGCGGTGATTGCGGCAGAGGACGATGGTTTTTACAATCACCCCGGTTTTTCCCTTGTGGCGATCGCAGATGCGATAGAGCATAACCGCAGTTCCGGATCTCGAAAGAGGGGGGCCAGCACAATAACTCAGCAGCTAGCCAAAAACCTTTTCCTTAGCCCGGAGAGGAGTTTTGAAAGAAAAGCAAAAGAGCTGGGCTACACGCTTCTGATGGAACGGATTCTGGAAAAGGACAGGATCCTGGAACTTTATCTCAACTATGCCCAGTGGGGGAAGAACGTTTTTGGCTGTGAAGCAGCATCAAAGACATATTTCAGAAAACGCAGCAGTGAACTCACCAGAAGCCAGGCTGTACGCATGGCTGCAGTTCTTGCCATGCCCAGCAAGCTGACACCTCATCACACCAAATCGAATTTCATGGGAAAGCGCCTTCTGGTAATAGCGAACAATCTGTATCTCAAGGGGGTCATTGATGTATCGGGATATTACTCCATAACGGGACGACATCCGCCGGACTACTCCCCACCTGAAGCCGATACCACTCAGGCAGCCGATTCCAGCGGGAGTTCAGATTGATGCCGCCCCGCATCGGATACCCCTGCATCAACAGAAGACTTGACTGCAGCTCAAGCCGTACTTTCCGGCTTGCATCCTACAGCGAAGAGCGTATGGTCCAGACCGTTACCGGCAACCTCGACTGCCTTCAGCGCATACTCGAGTTCAATATGGAGAACAATCTGCTTTTCTTCCGGATCACCTCGGATCTGGTCCCGTTCGCCTCTCACCCAGTCTGCACCTACAACTGGCAGGACCATTTTTCCGGAAAATTCAAATCGATAGGCCAGTATATCCGCAGACACAACATGCGCATATCCATGCACCCGGACCAGTTCGTTCTTCTCAACGCGAAGGAAAGCAGAATAGTGGAGTCAAGCATAAAGGAGCTTCAGTACCACGCTGAAGTACTTGATCTGCTGGGAATGGACCAGACTGCCAAGATCCAGATTCACCTCGGAGCGGCGTACGGTGACAAAGAGACAAGCATCGGGAGATTCATAAGCTGTTTTTCATCCCTGGACCAGGCAGTGAAACGGAGATTGGTGATCGAAAACGATGACCGGATCTACACGCTTTCAGATTGTCTTCACGTGAATGATACAACCGGCATTCCGATTCTGTTTGACAACTTTCATCACGAATGCAACAGTTCGGGGGAAAGCCTCAAAGAGGCAATATGTCTGAGTTCGAATACGTGGAGAAAAGAAGACGGTCCGCTCATGATGGACTACAGTTCCCAAAACCCGCAGGGCAGGAAGGGTTCACATACAGAGCACATCAACACACGCCTCTTCCGTTCATTTCTGGAAGTGGTGGGTGACACTCCTGCTGACATAATGCTTGAAATAAAAGACAAGGAGAAGAGTGCCTGCAGAGCAATACGCATGGTAGAAAAAATCTATAGTTGACCAACGCAAAACCTATTCCACATTATAGTCAAACGGCGACATTTCATTAATTCGAAATGCCCCCCTGGTGGTTCTGACTATCTTGACCTCAGGGATTTTCTTCTTTGCAGCATCAAAGGCACGGTTCAGTTTCAGCACCAGATTAGGGTTAAGAGGATCTGAAACGACATTCGGATCCTTCATGAATTCTCTGTTTTCAAATTCGCTTCTTCCCTCCAGTTTGAAGGAGGAGAGGATTCTGCTAAGAATGTATGCTGTGGAATCCCGCGCCACTAGCTTACCGTTTCTCATGAGGCGTCCGTCCACCTTCCTGTACACCAAGGATGACTTGTGCCTGCTTAAGATCTGCTGATGTCTGCTAAAAACGCATTTCAACGGATCAGGTTCCTGTTCGGCAGAATCGACTAGAATAGACAGAAGATGTGTTTTGGAAAAAGGGGATTTGCCGTCGTAGCTGACTTTGAAAAGAAATCCCGGAGCGCCGAATGCTACTTTTGAAGTACCCTCGCGTGTACTGTATTCGTATACAGAAACGATCTTGTCGGGAAATACCTGGCATGTCACATCTGAAAAAAGATTGCAGAATTCCTGAAATGTCATTTCCCCCAGAAAGCGGAGGTCATCCATTTCGAAAGTTCGGGCACCTGCACGGTAAGCGGCAGCTTCAACCGAAACAGCTTCAGGCAGACTGAAACAAACGGGCAACAATCTGAGCATCACTCTCATGAATTCCCAAATCTCTGAGAATGATGACAATTCATCATTCTCAGCATGTATAAAAATAAAAACAGTCCTATTGGGAAGAGACAACTTTTGATTCATCAGTTCACATGTGAAGCCCGGGAACAGCACCCCGGTGACTATCGGGGCTACAGATTTGTAAATATCACGGTAGACATCCTCGGAAAGATAAAGTTCTTCCGCAAACGGGGCGACAGCAGATAGCAGTTCCTCAGAAGACAACGGAATTGCAGTTTGCGAACGTCTGAACATCTGTTCCAGAACATCTGAGGGCATTGTTTCGCTATCAACCAGAGCAGAAAAGTCATTCAGAACCGAATAGTAGCATTCAGTGGACACTTCTCCCTTTTCTTTGCAGAGAAAGTCAAGGGTTCTGACCACGGAGAAGGACTCAGTCAGGGGATGTTTTTCCCAGAACAGATCAATTTTCTCCTCATCGAGTGTTTCAAGCATGTAAGCATAGATGTATTTCAGAAACTTCATTTTATTCATAGTTCCTGCCGCTCGCCTTTAACTGAGGATATCAAGTAATATACATTAATTAGCAGTAACGGGTTGTAAAAGACATTGAGGGTGCACTTACAATGAATATAACGGACTGGGGTCAACCGGAGGATTTCACATATTAACGGCTCGAAATTCCATCCATCCCAAACCCTTAGAACGACAGTGCATCTGAAAAGCAAAAGGAAAGTGAACCGGCTCAAAGTCCAGAGCAACCTCGCACTTCTTGTTTCAGCCATACTGCCGGGGGGAGGTAGTGTTCATCGGGGCTTCACCGGGGTCAACCGGAGGAGGAATCAAGACCACCGACGGTGTGGGTGTCGGGATTCCCCGGAGGTGACTTATATTAAAATCACCTCCGGGGGACAGGAACAACCGCCAGCCGAATCAACCACTTACGCCTTCCGATCTTCATCTCCTGCAGCACGGATTGTTTCCCAGAGTCTCCTTACCTCCCAGAAAACCTCTTCCCTATCAGAACTACCCTAAGCAGACCCTTTCTGTCCGCCGAAACGCGATCAATCCAACAGACCGGGATCAAAAAGTTCCGAATTCCAGACAATACAGATACAAGCAGGGGTGGAAAATCACCCCTGAATCGGTACCGGAAAAAAACGAGTTGAAGCGCTGCTCTGTTTTTTTCAGGCGTACTCTTCCATAATTCTTCTAATATTGAAAGGACGCCCCGCCCCACCAATTTTCCTTCTGATCATCCTGGAAACTGCAGACCGGGTTATTCCCAGATACCGCGCCAGATCCGCTCCGCAGAATTCAAGCCGAAATACCCCCAGCACCGCAAGCAGTTCACGGGCTCTGGACCGGTCGTTTCTGCGCCCCCTTCTGAACAGCTCTTCAAATTTAAAATTTATCCGCATACCCAATCCGCGGCATAGAATTCCGATCACCTCAAACGGATCTCTCTTTCTGTTTTCCATCACCCTCTCCCGCCGTGCCTGATGAGCTGCAAGACAGTCTATCTCAAAAGCGGGCCTTCCAACAATTCCAAACCGCGGATGCGGATAATTCTGTCCGAATTCGTTTGCTCTCCTAAGTTTCCTGATTATTTCCCTGTACCTGACGCTTCCGCCGTTAAGATTCAGAAATTCCATATGGTGTCTGGTTCGTTCAGGCCGGGACAAAACATCGAAAAGATCTTCCACCGGACCAAACCCGCTGAAACTGCAGCCGCTTCGACTGTATTCATTCAGAATTTCGGATACCTTCTTTTTACACCGCAGGGGATTGAGATGCACATGGCATGATACTTCCTCAAGCCCGTGACTTTCATCCAGAATCGCGGATGAAAACCTTACCGGAAACACGGTGCCGTGACGGTTGTAATGAACGTTGAGATACTTGGCATATACGGAGTTCAAGGTCCGCATAAACCAGGAGACCGGAATTTCGCTAACCATCACCACCAGATGATAGTGATTCTGCTGAAGGCTGATATCCACAAGTGTGTAGGATGCTTCTTCCAGAAGGCGATTGAGCTGAAAACGGAAAAAGTTCTCCTGTTTATCAGAGGGGAACAGCTTCAGGCCGGGAGCCGCTTCGGATCGGAGCTGATAGTACTTATGGGGTACCACCACTCTCGGTTGAGTACTCATGGACCAATCCTTTGTTGAATGGTTAGGGAACCAGAGAAAGAGAGAAACCCGGGAAACTAAAAGCAATCTGCAGGCCGGAAGTTTGCGCCCGGAGGTGATTTATAACCAAGTCACCTCCGGGGGGAATCCTGCTCCCCTCTCTATGCTAGCCCCCCCCTTCTCATTCCATCCTCACCTCACCTCCGGTACAATCTCATCCGCCCCACCACCATACGGAGATACTCCCGCGTCTCCACGTAAGGAAGACGCCTAAGCAGATGATCATACACCGCCTCCTCTCCCATCCGGTTGATCACCACCACCGCCTCACCCACCGCCCTGCTGCCGGAGAACGCATACGCCACGTTCCCCGGACCGGTGTTGTAGCCCGCAATGCAGCAGTACCGATTCTTTTCACGATTCACCACCTCCCCGAAATAACCCGATTGGAGTCGATTCAGATAAGCACAGCCCAGCTGTATATTGAGCTCCGGATCCAGAAGCTCCACCCCGGAGGGAATTCCTGTTTTCCCGAACACTACCGCATAAGCATCCGCGCCGCCCTTTTCAGGAACCAGCTGCATAAGTCCCACCGCACCGGCACCCGATCTCGCCAGGGGATTGAAACTGGATTCGGTGTGAATAATCGCCAGAACAAGCTCCGGCTCCAAAGCATACTGATCACAGTACTTCCGTACCTGCGGTAGAAATGGCTCCATCCTGCGGCGCACATGGTCGGGCGCGAGCGGAAATTCGAGGCCCACCCTGTGACCATCCCCGCTCTCCATCGGTTCCACTGACCTCCGCACAGCTCCGTTTTCGCCGTTTACGATCTCCACCGCATCCCCCGCGGTCGCGCGCCGGCCGTCCGGAAGCACTACCTGACCTCTCAACACAGGATCCTGGAGGAGCTGCTGCTCGGCCTTATCCGCCTCAAGCGGCAGCTCCAGAGAGGAACCTCTGCTTGAAAGTACCCGTTTCACCGCCCTGGTCAGCTTCCTTCCGGTCTCCTCTTGCGGCTCCCCCGATCGCTTTATCACTTTGACCACAACCATCCCCCTCTCGAAATCGACCACAGAAAAGCTCATCCTGTCCCGGGAATACTCCACCCAGCGCTTTTCCGTAGGAGCAATGAACTCCCCCCATTCCCTGAGGATCTGTTCCTTGAACGCCCGGTACTCAAGCTCCTGTCTGCTTTTCCAGGCGGAAAACTCCCGCCCCGATAAAGCCCTGCGGCGCTGTTGTTCCTTTTTGTACCTGCGCATCTGCTCCGACTGAGCTTCTCTGTACCGGGCGAACTCCTCTTCCTGATCCTTGCTGTGCTGCGTAATTTCACCAGCCCATAAAAACAGAGGGATGATAACAGGCACGAAAATCCGATATATTCTCCTCAAAACAGACCTCCCGCAATCCACAATCGACACTGACCGGAAAACAATTCCCCTGCAAGCAGGAGACCAGTATCCGGCCATTTCAGGACCGGACAGCCACTAATTCAGCCCCAAAAAAGGTCTTACAAAAAAAATGTACTTACTTTTAAAACCTACACTGCAATAAAAATTGTACAAACAACGAAATACTTGTGAAATTGGAGGTGACTGCATGGATAAAAGAATGATCGTCCCAGACGAAATCTCTCTGGAATTGTATTTGAAGGACATCAGCAAAAGTGAAACACTTTCCGCAGAGGAAGAGTACAAACTAGCTGTACAGATCAAGAAGGGCGACAAAAAAGCCCTGGAGAAACTCATCAAGGCAAACCTGCGTTTCGTCGTCAGTGTAGCCCGTAACTACCAAAATCAGGGACTTCCTCTGGGAGAGCTGATCAGCGAAGGCAACCTGGGCCTGATACAGGCAGCAAAGCGCTTTGACGAAAAGCGGAATTTCAAATTTATCTCCTACGCGGTCTGGTGGATCCGTCAGGCGATACTGCGCGCACTGGCAGACAGGTCCCGTATCACCCGCGTACCGCTCAACCGTATCGGTATCATTCACAAAGTAGGTAAAACCCAGTGCAGGCTTGAGCAGAAGTTCCGACGCATGCCATCTCTTGAGGAAATCGCAAACGAACTCGGTCTCCAGGAAAGCGAAGTGCTGGCAATCCAGAAAATCGGAAACCGCTATCTGTCTCTGGATACCCCCGTGCAGGCCGATGAGGGATCGGTACTCATTGATCTTCTTCAGGATGAGGAACAGGAATTACCGGATCACAACCTTATCGAGATGTCCATGCAGGAAGGTGTCAACCGGATTCTTGACACCTTGAACGACCGGGAGAAAAGGGTTCTCAAGCTCTATTTCGGTGTAGGAGAAGATACCCCGCATACTCTTGACGAAATCGGCAGACGTCTTCACCTTACCAGAGAACGCGTACGCCAGATAAAGGAGAAAGCGATCCACAGGCTTAAGAACTCCTACCGAAACCGCACTCTCAAAGCTTTTACAGATACTTGAAACTCTTTTCCGCTTTCAAAAAGCAGTCCCTGCAATTTCACAAGCCGGTGCTAACCTTGCCGGCTTGATTCTTTTGCAGCCTGAAGTGAAAGCAAATGCAGAAGAGAAAACTGCTTTCTTTCCGATTTAGTATGCGATCCGCACCGTCTCATGTCTGAAACCGG
This sequence comes from Chitinispirillaceae bacterium, assembly GCA_046538945.1. Taxonomy (GTDB): domain Bacteria; phylum Fibrobacterota; class Chitinivibrionia; order Chitinivibrionales; family Chitinispirillaceae; genus JAEZKC01. The sequence continues at coordinate 12,262 of JBKHHW010000030.1, forward strand.
CTGCCCGTCTTTCTGTTCTGATGATCTATCGCGGACTATCTTGAACTCCTGCCAGGAGAACATGATAGGCAGTGCACTGGACAAAATAAAAAGCAGTATGAAGGAATACGTTGCGATTATCAGTGTTGTCATATTCACCCCCCCGTTGAAAACTCCTTCTACTCAAATGGTACCTGCAAGATGATGCTGAAATCAACACCGATTTTCTATCTTTCATTATCTTCCTTTTCTGAACAGGAAATCCGCCTCTGGAAAAAAACCGAATTTATCCAGAGCACCTCCGCAATATTATATTACTTATAATCAGTACCACATACCCTACACCCGTTCACAAATCTTGTTTCCCAACGCTGGAGGCATTATGACAGCCGCAATCCCTCCCAAAATCAAGGGAGCTAAGAAAAGACGTATACTGGTGATATCCGCGGGCGGAATTCAAAGCGGAATTCAGGTTCTCTATATCGGTATTGAAGGTGAAAAGTGGGAGATTTTTTCGAAGGCCTTTCTCCCCTACCCCCAGAAGGTCGGCTCCCTCATAGAGCAGCTCAACGAAACACAGGACCCGGTCAGACTCTCAGACCTGGGCTGGCTTGAATACAAGGTCACCATGCTCTTTGTGGAGTGTGCCAGGACAGCTCTTGCCCAGGCTCCGAAATCCCTGGGAGCACCCCAACTGGCAATTCTCAATAAACCCAACCTGTGGAAAGGCCCCACAGGAGAAAACCTGCAGCAAAGCAGCTGGAATCTGAGCATCGGCGATGAACAGTTCGTGGCAAGCTCCCTCAAACTTCCTGTACTGTCCGACTTTATCCGCCACAACATTCTTTCCGGCGGACCGGGCATTCTTCCCACCTTCCCGGGAAATCTGGCCATAGCAGGAGAAACCACTGGAATAGGTGTTTTCGCCAACATCGGACTGGTCTCGAGAATCACCATTATAGACAAGGGAGCATCCGCACTCCTTCTGGAATCCGACTCCGGACCCGGAACTGTGCTCATGGATAAGTGCGCGAAAACGGCAGACAGCCCCGACGGCTTCGACCGGGACGGAAAACTTTCCTCTCAGGGAAAAGTCAACGCTGAATGTGTGGAGGAACTGGCCAAAGCCCCCTGGCTTCTCAAACCGGCCCCCAAACAGGCTTCACCGGAGATATTCACCCCTATCCTCCAACACCCCTGCTTAAACGGGCTCAGCCTTCTGGACCGGGTCGCCACAATAACAGCCCTTACCGCTAAGTCCATCTATGATTTTTACAGAAGGGAATACACTTCGAACCTTGCACCCGAAGCGTTGTGGGTTTCCGGAGGGGGAAGCAACAATCTTTCTCTTATGGAATTCCTGAGTGCCTATTTCGATCCGGTGCCGGTCCGAAGCGTTGAAGAACTGAATGTGCCGGCAGATATGAGAGTCCCGCTTGCACTGGGCCTCACAGTCAACTCTTTTCTTTCAGGACACCCCGTTCCCTGGGAAACGGGCAATCAACCTCACATGGAACCGCTGGCCCGATGGGTTCTACCCTGAAAAGTTACGGGCATCATTCGCTCATGCGCATGATGCCTCTCTGACTCTCTTTCACAAAGGAAATAATGCGGTCAACATCAGCATCCCCGGAAAACTCCTCTTCAAGCTTGAGGAGAGCATCCTTAAGGGTAAGATTCTCCCGGAAAAGAATTTTGTAGGCCTGTCTGATATTTCTGATCTGCTCTGAGTTGAAACCGCGCCTCTCAAGACCGACTTTGTTCACTCCCGCAATCCTTGTGGGATCAGCTCCCACAAGCGCATACGGAACCACATCCGTAAACGGTCTAGAAACGGAAGCAACCATCGCATAATCACCGATGCGGGTAAACTGATGAATGGGAACAATACCACCAATAGTCACATGATTCCCCACCGTAACGTGCCCGGCCATGGCAAGACCGTTGGATATGGTGACGTCGTCCCCCAGAACACAATCATGAGCCACATGACAGTAAGCCATTATCCAGCAGTTCGCGCCTATCCGGGTTTCACCGGTAGCGCTTGTTCCCCTATTAACAGTCACAAACTCCCGGATAACCGTGTTGTCTCCGATTATGGTAAAAGTCTTCTCCCCTGCATACTTTTTGTCCTGAGGCTCCAGACCGATGCTTGCGCTTTTGAAAATGCGGCAACACTTGCCCAGCCTGGTTCCCGGACCGATCATCACATGAGGTCCGATCCGGCAACCGTCACCGACCACCACATCCTGCTCAATTACCGTATACGGACCGACAGTGACATCGGTCCCGATCTGCACGCCGGGATCTATGATTGCTGTGGGATGAATTTTTGACGCAGCTCCCGAGCAACATGAGCAACCATGTTTTCCCTTTTCATCAGTCATAAACAGTGTTTCTCTTCCCATCTATATTTCGGTTTATTGTTCCTGAACGGACCGTTGGTTCAGCATAGTCACAATGCTGCTTCACCTAGGAAAACATGGCCAGTCCGTCAGCTTCACAAACCAGCTTGTCATCCACATAACATTCACCGCGAAACTTGCCCGTTCCACGCCTGAACTGAAGCATCTTCACCTCAATGCGCAGATTGTCCCCCGGCCGCACGATACCTCTGAACCTGGCGTTGTCGATTCCCATGAACAGAACCTGAGCGCTGGGATCGGGCTCAGCGCCTTTTTTGTATAAGCCCATTATTCCGGCAGCCTGGGCAATTGCCTCGATCTGCAGAACCCCCGGCATCACTGGATTGTTGGGAAAATGACCCTGGAAAAAGTTTTCATTGAAGGAAACATTCTTCACCGCCACAATTTCCTTTCCGGGATTGATGCTTAATACTTTATCAACCATAAGGAATGGATAACGGTGAGGAAGAATTTTGAGGATATCCTCATAGGTAAGCTGAATCTTCTGCTCTGCGATCTTTTTCTCTTTGCGTTTGATATGCTCTCTTATGCGCTTGGCCATATCGATATTGGCAGCGTGACCTGTGCGGGCAGCCAGAATATGAGCATTGAGAGGCTTACCGAGAAGATAGAGATCTCCGATTAGATCAAGTGCCTTGTGGCGGCAGGGTTCGTTCCAGTAACGCAGTTCGGTGTTGTTGAGAAATCCGTTCTCACCCGGTCCAATTGGTCCTTTGTAGTTATTGAACAGCTTGCGGATATAGGCCACCTTTTCCTCGGTCAGCTCAACATCCTGAACCACGAGTGCACTGTCCAGGCTTCCGCCTTTAATAAGCCCCAACTCCCTTAACTTCTGGATTTCAGAGAGAAAACAGAACGTGCGGGCGGAAGCAAAGTCCTTCACATAATCATCAAGTGAAAAAAGTGTGGTGTACTGAGCACCCAGGGCAGGGTAATTATAATCAATCTCGAGAGTCACTCTGAAATGATCGAGAGGAAATACCCCCAAAGCCACATCACCTTTGACATACATCACCGGCTCATCAATAGTCAGGTACTCACGCCTGGCCTTCTGCTCGACTATACCAGCCTCCTGAACCAGATTGACGTAAGGCATGGCACTTCCATCCATGAGCGGAATCTCCTGAGCCGCGACCTCGACTCTGCAGTTGTCGATTCCCAGCCCCGCAAAACAGGACATCACATGCTCAATGGAGTAAACTTTCACATCGCCCTTGCCGATAGTCGTACCGCGGGCAAGATCCACCACATAATCGATATCTGCGGGGATTTCCGGACTGCCGTCCAGATCTGTTCTTACAAACACAATCCCGGAGTTCTCCGGAGCGGGGTTGAGAGTCACCTTTGCGGGAACGCCGGTGTGAAGACCTGTACCGGTTAAGGAAACACTCTTGCCGATGGTATGCTGAAAGGCCATAGTGAGAAGAAATCCTTTCTAAACTGTAGTAACATGCGGCTACACCGACCCAGCCGCCTTTTTCAATATATCAACTTCTTTACGCAAACGCTTAAGTTCTTTCAACAGTTCGGGAAGCTGCGCCTGAGCAGCCTCGACACGCCGCATGGTCATAAGATCCCTGGCAGGATACCCGGTAATTTTTGCTCTGGGCTCCACACCTTTGGAAACACCCGCCTTAGCACCTATGAACGCATCATCCCCGATGTCAATATGACCCACAAAACCTACCTGCCCGGCAATTATCACCCGCTTGCCGATTCTGGTGGAACCGGAAATGCCGGTCTGAGCCGCAATGGCGGTGTGGTCACCAATAATGACATTGTGAGCCACATGTATCAGGTTGTCGAGTTTGACACCTTTTGCAATCACAGTGGGTTCGAAATTTCCCCTGTCAATAGTGGTACAGGCCCCGATATCAGCATCATCCTCTATCACCACGATCCCGAAAGCGGGTATGCGAATGAACTCGCCCTTCTCCCGCGCGTTTCCGAAACCGTCACTCCCGATCACCGCTCCCGACTGAATCGTCACACGGTTCCCAACCCGTGTTCCCCAGCGGATTACCGCTCCGGAATCAATCCTGGTGTGAGACCCGATTCGTGTGCCACGCTCGATAACGCAGTTAGCCCCGATACGGCACTGCTCAGCAATAACCACATCAGGGCCCACAACTGTTCCCGGTCCGATTGAACTGGAAGGATCTATAACGGCGGAAGAATCAACAGAGGCCTGAGGAGAAATACCCTCACCGAAAAGAGGGGATGTATCTTCGAAGATCTGAGCCGCCCGGGCATACCCCACATAAGGGTCATCCACTTCAAGGCAGACCTTTCCCGGCAGACTTTCCCCTTTTTTCACGATCACCGCCCCGGCAGCACAGCTCTGAACCTTTTCTCTATATTTTGGGTTGGACAAAAAGGTAATGTCGGCAGCGGTGGCCTTTTCTGGTGAAGATATCGCCTCTATTTCACAGTCTTGTGCCTCTAAAGGCAGAGAAGAACCGATCCGAGAGGCGATTTCTGAAAGTTTCACTTACTTTTCCTTAGAAAGTTGTTTCAACACCCGGTCGGTAAGATCATATGCATCTTTGGCATACACAACTCCGCCGGCCCGCGTGTCTAATATAAAATCATATTGCTCGTCCTTGGCGATTTTTTCGATGATTTTGTTGATTTTTTCGATGATCGGCTTCGTAAGCTCCTCGTTTTTGACCAAAGCCTCGCCTCTCTGACCGAATTTCTCCTGGACAAACTTCTCATGCTGCATGATCTTCTGACGAAGCGCATCCTCCAGCTCCTTTTTACGCTCGTCACTGAGTACCAGACTCTGCTTTTCAAGCTGAGTCTTCATTTCATTAATCTCCTTGAGGCGCTTGGATGCTTGCTGCTCCCATTTGGCCACTTCCTTGTTGAACTTGTCCTGAGCAACTTTGGTTTCCTCATACATAGTGAAAACTTTTTCAGAATTCACATATCCGAATTTCATATCCGCAGCCCAGCCTGTGCTCACCGCAGCAGCAGTAACGAGTGCCAGCCCAGCCATTTTCAAACCCTTCATCATCAGATCCTCCTTTGAGAGAAAAACAGGAAAACCCACCCTACAAGCAGGTTCCCTTCATTCAAATTAGTTAGAAATCCTTGTTCATTATGAAATGCCAGTTCAAACCTTCCGGCTTGTCATCAAAACCTTCTCTTCTGATGGGATCCAGTCCGTACCCCACATCAACACCCATAATACCGATCATGGGCAGATTGATACGCAGTCCGGCCCCGACACCCTTATAGAGATTGGTAAGATCCATACGACCCACACTTGACCAGGTGTTACCCATATCGGCAAAGAGTGCCAAATACATCTGCTGATCGATAATGGGATAGCGAAGCTGGAGGCTGGTCGAAAACAGTGCGACACCATCCCCGGTTTCCCCGTATCGCCCTCCGAATGACCAGTCGGGATATCCTCTGACCATACCATCACCATAGGCTCCACCCGCACTGAAGAGATCAACTGCGGAGATCGAAATCCTGTCACCCATCCCGGAAATTGCCCCCATTTTGGTCTTGGACCCCAGAACCAGCTTCCAGGGAAGCTGGAAATAGTGCTCATAGGCAACAGTACCTTTAAGATACCTGTAATCTCCACCCAAACCGGCTATTTCCGGAGTGATGGTCAGCTTGGAGCCCTCATTGGGAAAAAGCGGCATATCCAGATCATAACGTTCGATATTCAGAGTGAGCCGGCTCAGTGTTCCAGATTCAACCAGATTGAGATTACCCAGATCATATTCAGGATAAGTGGTGTTTTCGTGGCTGAGCTGGTAAATGGCCTGGACTCTGAACTTGTCATCCGGCCAGTTGAGCCTGGAACGGCCCACACCCGCCCTGAACCCGTAGCTTTCGGATGTATACCTATCCTTATCCGTACTGTCCACAATGGATGTCTGTGACGTTGCCTTGTCATAGAACACTCTTCCGGTAACCCACCAGGGCGTGTCGAATGCCCAGGGCTCGGTAAAACCGAGGTTCGCCGTTTTGCGGAATTCACCATACTGAAGATCAACCTTCAGCTCCTGCCCGGCTCCACGGAAATTGGGTATGGCGGTGGAAAAAGTTCCTGTAAGCCCGTCCTGATCACTATAGGCCGCTCCGACCGTGAGCTGTCCGATATTGTCCTTCTCGGTGATCTCGAAAATCAGATCTATCGTTCCATCTTCGTTGGGTATGAGATCGGGAACGACATTGTCGAAATAGTTGAGCCGGTAGATATTCTGCTGACTCTGGGCCATAAGAGACTGCTTGTATTTCTGACCGGGCAGAAGCTCGATTTCCCTGCGCACGACCTTCTCCATAGTCTTACTGTTGCCCCTTACATGTATTTTACGGACAATGGCAGGCTTTCCCTCATATATTTCGAAGGCAAGATCCACCGTATCGGCGTTTTCACCCTTGTAAGTGAACTTGTCCTCAACCCTCACCCACAGATGCCCCTCCTCCCTGTAGGCATTCTCAACAAGATACTTTGTCATCTCGTACTGGCTTTTTTTGAAGGGCTTACCCTTCTCCAAAGCCACCTGGGACGCCAGCATATCGGAGCCGACCACTTTGTTGCCTTCAAAGTCCACATCCCCCACATAGTACTTGCGCCCTTCGTTCACAGTGATCTCTATGAAGATGTCCTTTTTGTCTTCGGAGTACCAGATGCTGTCCTTTTCAATCGATGCGTCAAGAAAACCACGCTCATTGTAGCTGAAAACCAGAGTGTCCAGGTGAGCCTTGTATGTATCCATGTCGAAATCCCCCGACCGCCACCAACGCTTCTCCTTCGTCTTGAACTGCCCTTCAAGCCAGCTGCTCTTGACTTGCTCGTTGCCCTTGAATTCGATGGATTTCACCCGCACCCTGGGACCTTCATCGATATCGTATTTGACGATCACGTTTCCGGGGATTCTGCTGTTGACAAGCTCCGTCTCGATCTTTGCCAGATGGTACCCCTCCTCGGCATACAGATCACGGATCACAGCCTTACTTTTGTGCAGCTGCGCATCGGAGAGCATTTGGCGCAGACTGATCACCGACTCCTCCTCAAGCTTCTTGGTCTTAATCTTCTTGTTCCCGTGATACTCGATACTCTCCACCACGGGATTCTCCTCCAGTTTCAAAACCAGAGTCGCACCGGAATCCGATTCCTCTTCAACAAAAAGATCAACCGAACGGAAATGACCCAGACTGTAAAGCTTGCGGATAGACTCCTGCACATCCGCCGGTGTAAACGACTCGCCTTTCCTGAGTGTAATGGCGTTGTGCACTACAAGCGGCTGATTGATCACCAATCCCTCAATCCGGAGCGAATCCAGAACCTTGGCCTCGGCAAAGCCCCCGATTACAAACGTGACAAGAAGAATTATCAAGGAGAGTTTTTTCATGAGCTGACAAATCCTTAAATCGAACAGTTTAGAATGTTCCCTTGCAAGTATTTTATGATTGCAGCAGAACAGAACTGTCCGACTGCATTTTTTGTTCCAATGTAGACACTTACTTTTTTATGGACTGCTGTACACCCAATAACGGAGTTCCACTCCGGCACCGGAACCGATTGACAATCTTACAATGGAAAACATGAGCGGCCGGTAAAGAGGGTGCAGTTTTCTACTCCGGTGACAAGCCCGTTTAAACGACGGTCATAAAGTCCATAAAAATAATTCGACGCAGGCGATGATTCAAAGTTTAAAGCACCCACCAAGCCGCCATCCCCACAAACGATACTTCCGCCAAACAACATACGTTCCCCATCTTGTCCCCCCGACTCTCACAAACAGCCGGGAGTGTTGATTCTAGTTTTCGCTCGGGTAAGCGGAATATTGGATCAGATCTGAATTAACTCCCGACTGCACTTATTCAAAGATCTCGGGTACCCTGATATTCCGCTCGGGAAAATGGAAAAATTGTGAAAAATGATTAAGGCCCTATAAAAATGCCCCGAACCAGATTAGGTAAGCCTGATTGAGGCGAAGCTCACTGGTCCGGGGCACTATTTTCAGAATCAACCCCGATCAGGAGTTTTCTTCAGTCCTCTCGGTCTTATTGAAAACGATCTGATCCTTTTCAAGCTCCAGCTTGATGGTGTCACCGTCACCGAACTTGTTCTGCAGGAACTCCTCGGCAAGAGGGTCCTCCACCGAACGCTGAATGGAACGACGCAGCGGACGGGCACCCAGCACCGGATCAAAACCCTCATCCACCAGAAATTTCTTCACCTCCGGAGTATATATCAACTGAATATTGCGGTCCGAGAGACGCTCGGAAACCTCTGTGAGCTGTATGTCCACAATCTGCGCGATTTCCTTCTTGCCCAGCGGAGCAAACACGATGGTTTCATCGACGCGGTTGAGAAATTCGGGGTTGAAGATGCGCTTGAGTTCATCCAGAACCTTGCCCTTCATCGACTCGTAGTCGGAAGAAATGCTGGTTTTCCCGAACCCGACCGTACCCGACTTTTTCACATCCCTGGTTCCCGCATTGGATGTCATGATGATAATCGTATTTTTGAAGTTGACATGACGTCCGTAGGAATCGGTGAGAATACCATCATCCAGGATCTGAAGCAGAATGTTGAACACATCCGGATGAGCCTTCTCGATTTCATCGAGCAGAATCACCGAGTAGGGCTTCTTGCGGATTTTCTCCGTGAGCTGCCCGCCTTCCTCATAACCCACATATCCGGGAGGGGCCCCCACCAGACGAGATACTGCAAACTTCTCCATGTATTCGGACATATCTATACGCACCAGGGCATCCTCGGTATCGAAAAGCGACTGGGCCAGAGCCTTTGCAAGCTCGGTCTTTCCCACACCGGTGGGACCCAGGAAAATAAAGGAGGCGATAGGCCGTCTGATGTTATGCAACCCTGCACGGGAACGCCTTATGGCCCTGGACACCGCGCTGAGAGCCGTATCCTGCCCGATAACCCTGCGACGCAGCTCGTCTTCCAGATGGATAATCTTCTTCGTTTCCTCCTCAGCCAGCCGGGCCAGAGGTATTCCGGTCATGGTCGCAATCACTTCGGTGATGGTGGATTCATCCACCAGGAGCCTCTCCTCGGCTTTAGACTTGCGCCACAAAGCCTTCTTTTCAAGAAGTGTGCCCTTGAGCTTCTCCTGCTTGTCCCTGAGCTTGGCCGCACGCTCGAACTCCTGCTGCTCGACCGCATGCTCTTTCTCCTTGACCACATCAGAGATCTCTTTCTCCATATCTCTGATTTCGGTAGGGATTTCCATGCTTGAGAGCCGCTTTCTGGCCCCAGCCTCATCGATCACATCAATGGCCTTGTCCGGGAGAAAACGATCTGAAATGTAGCGCTCGGAAAGCTTCACCGCAGACTCGATCGCCTTGTCGGTGTAGGTCACCTTGTGATGATCCTCGTAATTGTGCCTGAGCCCTGAAAGGATCTGGATCGTTTCATCCACATTGGGGGGATCGACCATTATGGTCTGGAATCGACGGGCAAGCGCACCGTCTTTTTCTATATATTTGCGGTACTCATCCAGAGTCGTAGCACCGATGCACTGGATCTCTCCCCGGGACAACGCCGGTTTGAAGATATTGGAGGCGTCCAGACTTCCCTCCGACCCTCCTGCCCCAACGATAGTGTGAAGCTCATCAATGAAGATTATGATGTTGTCGTTTTTCTGAAGCTCCACCATGAGAGCCTTCAGACGCTCCTCGAACTGGCCCCGGTATTTGGTGCCGGCCACCATGGAAGCCATGTCCAGATTGATGACCCGCTTGCTCTCAAGCACCTGGGGAATGTTTTTCTCGATAATAGACTGGGCAAGACCCTCCACGATAGCAGTTTTACCTATGCCGGGCTCCCCGATCAGTACCGGATTATTTTTCTTGCGGCGGCTGAGGATCTGCACCACCCTCTCGATCTCCTTCTCCCTGCCGATAACCGGATCAAGCTTGTTCTCCCTGGCCATGGCGGTAAGGTCACGACCGAAGTGATCCAGAAACGGGGTCTTGCTCTTTTCCTTTGTTCCTCCCACAGATTCACCTCCGCGCAGAACACGATTGATTTCCTCTTTTACCCGTTCGTATTCAAGTCCTGCGGATGCAAGAGCGTTTGCTGCAGCCGACTCGGTATCCTTCATAAGAGCCAGCAAAAGATGCTCCGTGCCGATGTACTTATGAGACATGGAGCGGGCCTCGTTGGCCGCGATCTCAAGGACCTTCTTCGCTCTGGGGGTGAAGGGCAGCATCTGTCCGATAGTCATCATGCCGCCGGTGGAGGTGATAGTCTTCTCGATGCTGGTGGTCAGCTCGTCAAGATCCACTCCCATGCTGCGCATGACCGCCACCGCAACACCATCGCCTTCTTTAATAAGACCAAGAAGAAGATGCTCAGTACCGACATAATCATTGCCCAGCCTCACCGATTCTTCTCTGGCAATCTGCATCACTTTTTTGACTCGGTCTGTAAACATCCCATTCATCATCTATTCTTTCCTTCCAGATTTTGACGTCCTGAAAACTGTTTAACCGCTCAACGTCCGCCTGTTCTGTTAAACCTAAGCAGGCTTTTTTCGTCTCTTTTTCTTTGTAAGCAAATCTCTGACCAAATCTGCTCTCGCCACCTCCAGATCCGACTCGGTCATGGCCCTGCTGTGGAAAATCTGCAGATGCGCAGGCATGCTCGCCACTATCATCCTGTTGAGATCCTCCACAGTTGTCCCGTCATAAAGCCCGCACTCCACCCCAAAACGAAGCGCCGAGGACAAATTGAGCAGCTCCGAAAGACTCAGCGTTCTCGCATAAACGAGAATACCAAGAGAACGGTAGATCTTGTCGCTGAGCTCAAGGGAAGCATCCTTCATAAGCCGCTCCCTGGCTCTGCGCTCATGATCCGCGATCTCGGTTATGGTCCTCTGAGTCGAGTCGAGAAACTCCTGCTCGTGAGCCCCCATCGTGGCCTGATTGGACAGCTGGAAGAAATTCCCCATCACATCGGAATGCTCCCCGAAAAACCCTCTGGTGGAAATCCCCATCTGACTGGCCCCCTGAAGCACCGAATCGATGGACTTGGTCAAAACCAGCCCCGGCAGATGCATCAGAAAAGATACCCTGAGCCCCGTTCCGGAATTGGTGGGACAGCTGGTGAGAAAACCCCGCCTCCCACTATATGCCATCTTCAGCTTGCGGCCCAGGTTGTCATCCATCATATCCAGAATATCCCACATCTCCTGAGCCCTGAAACCGGAATCCAGGCACTGCAGCCGAAGATGATCCTCCTCGTTCACCATCACGTTGACTCTGCGGGAAGCGTCACAGACCACCCCCCTGTCCCCTTCGGCCCTGAGAAGATCAAGACTCACCACGCGTTCCTCGACCAGAAACTGCTGATCCAGATTTCTGAGTCTCGCGAAATTAATCACCTCGAACTTCTTGAACTGGGATGCCGACTCGAAAGCAGAAGCCACATCCCTGAAAACAGCCTTTCTCTCCTTGGGCGTGGCCTGAAGAGGGAACTTGCGGTCGGCCAGATTGCGGGCCAGACGAATACGCGTGGAAATCACCACATCACACTCGGGCCCGCTGTTATCAAACCACATGGGTATTTTTCCATATTTTGTTAAACGGCTGCGCCTCTGACTGCTCATTTCACGTCCTGTTTCAAATTGTAAATCGCATCCCGAATAAGAGCCGCTTCCTCGAACTGCTCGTTTTTGATTGCCGTGTCGAGATCATGACGAAGCCGCTCAAGATCGATTTTTCCGCAATTCTCAACAGCACAGACATACTTTTTCCCTTTATGCACAGATGAACCGTGCACCTGCACCAGCAGCCGTTCAATCTGCTCCTCGAAAGCACCATAGCAGGCCGAACACCCAAGCCACCCCTTATTTCGGAAATCGGACAGTTTCATTCCGCAACCGGAGCACACTTTTTCCTCTTCCACCGATTCAGCGCCTTCTTCCTCCAGAGGTTCCTCGTTTACCGTAATTGAAATTCCTTTCTTACGGGCGCACTCCTCACAGAGATGAAAGACCTGAGTCTCGTTCTGCATTATCTGTGTCAAATGAATGTTGGCGGGATTGACCCCGCATTCATCACATATCTTCATTGACATACCGATTCCCTTTTTCACTATCCCGTTTCGTTTCTAGTAATTCAGTATTAAAACTACTAAATGCTAAAGCCGGGAAGTAGTGTTTAAGCGATCAAGGTTCACCGGGTCCGGAATTGAGCGTTTAACCGGGAACGGGAAGGAAAGCGCGGTCCCCTTCACCACTACCAGTCGTCGTTCACAGTAGCGGGCGATTCCGTATCCACAATCCTGCCATCATCCAAATAAAGAACTCTGTTCATCCCCTGACTGAGCCGATTGTTGTGAGTAGCAATGAGAAACGTCTGATTCAGATCTCTGTTTGCCTTTTCGAACAGTTCCAGAAGACGCTCGCCGTTGGCCCGGTCCAGATTTCCAGTAGGCTCATCGGCAAGCACCAGCGCAGGTTCGTTGAACATTGCCCTGGCCAGAGCCACTCTCTGACGCTCCCCGCCGGAAAGCTCGTTGGGGAAATGGCCAAGACGCTTGGAAAGACCAAACAGGTCGAGAAGTTCCGACGCGCGGCTGAGACACTCCTTTTTGCCCATTCCATTTATAAGACCGGGTACTATCACGTTCTCCACCGCAGTGAAATCGGGCAGCAGATGATGAAACTGGTAGACAAAGCCGATCTGCCTGTTTCGGAAATAGGCAAGCTCGCGAGCAGAAAGCTTGTCAATCACCTTGCCCCCCACAGCCACCGACCCTTCCGTCGCCTTGTCAAGGCCGCCCAGAATCTGCAGCAGCGTGGTCTTCCCCGCTCCCGATATCCCCACCAGGGCAACCATCTCCCCCCTGGTAATACTGAAAGTGGCACCCTTGAGCACATCAAGCGTACCCGCATCGTCAGTAAACTGCTTGCGCACATTCTTCACATCAACCATTATATCCATATGATTACCCGTT